>NZ_JAGQCQ010000050.1:0-15340 GCF_024346275.1 Cyanobium sp. BA20m-p-22 | reverse complement strand
GTGAGTCTTTCCCGTGAGCCTTTCCCCCCAGCCTGACCAGCCCTCTGGCCCCTACGACGAAAGCCCCCAGGAGCTCTACCTCGACCCGGAGGTGCTTGCCCAGGAATTGGCCGAGGAACTGCTCGGCGATCCCCTCGATGCCTTTGACACCAGCGATCCAACCGCCAGCGATGTGGCGGCGGAGTGCGATCTGGGGCTGCAGTTCCTCCGTGGTGAAGCTGGTGGTGAAGTTGGCGGCGAAGCTGGCGGTGAAGCTGGCGGCAGCAGCCACGACCAGCGGATGCAGGGTCTGCGGATCTTTTGCGAGCACCGTGATCCCCGGGCCCTGCCCCTGCTGCTGCCCCTGCTGGCGGTGAGCTGTCCGATCGTGCGCATGAGCGCGGTCTATGCCCTGGGCCGCAATCCCAGCCCCCTGGCAGTTGAGCCCCTATTGGCCCTGCTGGCAGCGGATGACAACGGCTACGTGCGCAAGGCCGTCGCCTGGAGCCTCGGCAACTACCCGGATGCCCCGGTGCTGAACCCCTTGATCCGCTCCCTGCAGGTGGACATTGCGGCCGTGCGCCTCTGGGCGGCCAGCTCCCTGGCGGAGGCGGGCTGCAGCGGCCCCGCCAAGGCCGATCCGGCGGCGGCCCAGCTGTTGTTGAGCCTGCGCATCGACAGCGAGGCGGCGGTGCGCAGCAACAGTGCCTGGTCCCTTGGCCGCTTGTATGGCGACCTGGTGGAGCCCCGCCAGCAGGTGGTGGTGGAATCACTGTTGACGGCCATGCTCCACGATGGCGAGTCGGGGGTGCGGGATGAAGCCCGGCTGGCCCTGGAGCAACTGGAGCAACCGGAGGTGCTGGAGCGACTCCAGACCCTGGTGGACGAAGGGCTGCTCAGCTGAGCCCGGGCCTTGGGCCCAGCTCCTCAGATTCCAGCTAACATCTCTTAACCCTCACCAGGTTTGGGATGGAAGAGCACACCATCCATTTTCGGATCCGGCCCGATGGCCGGGTGGAAGAGCTGGTGGAAGGGTTTCGGGGCCCGGGCTGCGCCCAGCTCACCGAAAGGATCGAAGCCGGCTTGGGCGTGGTTCAGCGGCGCCAGAGCACGGCTGAAGCGTTCCAGCCCCAACAACAGGGCCAATCCCAGCTGCAAGGCCTGGGGCAATCCTTGGCCAATCCACTGCCCTCATCCCAGCCCATATCCCAGCCCTAACCCCGGCCCTCTTAATCACCGCCGCTGCCGCTCCCACCGATGTCGCACTTCAGCACGATCAAGACCGAGCTTCGCGATCGCCAGGCCTTGCTCGGGGCACTCCGGGACCTGGGCCATTCCCCCACGGAGGGTTCCCTGCAGGTGCGCGGCTACCGGGGCCAAACCCTTGAGGCCCAGCTGGCGGTGCTCCAGCCCAATGGCGCCGACATCGGCTTCCGGCTCAACCCGGATACGGGCAGTTACGAGCTGGTGACCGATCTCGACCTCTGGAATCAATCGGTGCCGGTGGAGCGCTTTGTGGCCCAGCTCAGCCAGCGCTATGCCCTGCGCACCATCCTTGCGGCCAGCGCGGAAGCGGGCTTTGAACTGCGCGAGCAAACCCAGCAGCAGGACGGCACCATCGAGCTGGTTGTGAGCCGTTGGGCCTAGCTGTGGACTCCCCCGCCATGGCAGATCCGGCGCTGGCCTTCCAGGCGGCAGTCCCGGCCCCAGGTTCCCTGCGCACTGGCATGGAGCCCCTACTGGGCGGGGGCCTGCGCCAGAAGGCCGTCTGGGTCGATGAGGCTGTCTGTATCGGCTGCCGCTACTGCGCCCATGTGGCCACCAATACCTTCGTGGTTGAGCCCGACTGGGGCCGCTCCCGGGCACTCCGCCAGGATGGCGATTCCACCGAGTTGATCCAGGAGGCGATTGATACCTGTCCGGTGGACTGCATTCACTGGGTGGCCTATGAGCAGCTGGGTGAGCTCCAGCACCAACTGGCTGCCCAGGAGATCCTGCCCCTGGGGGTGCCCTCGCCGGCCCGGCTCAAGCGCAACCTGCCTCGCCGCCAGCCGGTTTGAGCGCCGCCCCGAGGGGCTGCTTGGCGGGCAGGCCCACCGCCCTGGGGTAGCTGGGCGGGCAGGGGGCCAGGGGCTTCACCACCAGGGCGTGGCGCAGGCCGCGTCCGCCGGGCAGCTCCCGGCTCAGGCACTGCTCGGTAGTGGCCCGCAGGAGTACCAGGGCCGCGTCTAGCTCGCCCTGGTCTGCCGCCGACCACTGCCCGCGGTAGAGCAGGGCCCGACCCTGGGGGGCCAGTAGGGGTACCAGGTATTCGGCCACCACCGGTGCCCGGGCCACGGCCCGGGCCAGGGCCCAGTCGAACTGGCCACGGCAGGCCTGGAGCCTGCCGGTGCGCTCGATCCGTTCACAGCGCAGGTGTACCCGCTCCGCCAGCCCCAGGGCAGCCGCCATGGCTCCCACCGCCTCCACCTTGCGGCCCACCGAGTCCACCAGGGTGAGCTCGGCCTGGGGGAAGGCGATCGCCAGGGCCAGGCCTGGGAAGCCGCCGCCGGTGCCCACGTCGATCAGCCGCAAAGGGGCCTGGGCCGCATCCGTGCCCAGCAGGGGCGTCAGGGGCCAGAGGCTGTCGAACACCTGGGCGATCCAGAAGTCGTCGCCCTCCACCAGGCGGGTCAGGTTGTGCTTGCTGTTCCAATGGCGCAGCTGCTCCTGCAGGGCGCCCAGCAGCCTTTCCTGCTCAGCGCTGGGCTGCCAGCCCAGGGTGTGCCAAAAGGCATTGCCGGTGAGGGTTCGGGCCATCCAGCCTGGCGGAGGGTTTCAGCTACCTAGGATCCCCCAGACCGGATTTTCTCGCCGGCCCGGTGCCCTTGGCCAGCCCTGCTCCCCCTGCCTCAACCAGCCACTACGCCCTGCTTCAGGTGGCAGAGACGGCTTCGCCCCAGGAGTTGCGCAGGGCTTTTCGCGGCCTGAGCAAGCTGTATCACCCCGACACAACCCTGCTGCCGGCGCCTGAAGCTGCTGCCCTGTTCCAGCTGCTGCAACAGGCCTATGCGGTGCTGAGCGATCCGGAGTTGCGCCGCCGTTACGACGCCGAGCTCCATCCAGTTTTGCCCCAGCGTGCCCCCCCATTGGCGGCCATGGCTGCCGCCGCACCGCGGCAGGTTTCGGTGCGGCGCGACCTCTCCGGCGGCGAGTGGCTGGCCCTGTTGCTGCTCGGCTTTGCCCTGCTGGTGAGCCTGGTGCTCGGCGTGGGGGTGGCCTGGATGCGGGGTGTCGAGCTGGTGCAGTTGCCCTCCTGGTGGGCTGGGGCCGGCTCCATGACAGGGTTGGGCCCATGAGCGAACTGCCCAGTCCCCAAACCCCCCTTTACCACCATCCCCTGCCGGCGCTTGAGAACTGGCTGGTCCAGCTGGGCGCCAGCCGGCAGCGGGCCAACCCCTGTCTGTGGGATCTGCACCGGCCGGAATGGAGTGCCCAGATTGAGCTGGAGGTGGAGGAGCTCAAGGTGAGCTGGCACCACGACGGCCAGGTGTCGGTGCGCCACTTTCCCTATGGCCTGTCGAGGGCTGATGCCGAGGCGGTGATCCTGGCTGGCCCCTAGCCCCTTGGGGCACCCAGCTCAGCGGCAGATGCTGCTGCGGCGCTCGGCGGCGGTGGCGGTCGGCCCGCAGTTCAGCCAGCGCACCAGGGAATCTTCCATATCGGTGAACAGCACCAGCACCCCGCCGCACAGCAATACCAGGGCCCCACTCACCAGCCAGTGCTGCTTGGTCATGGCTTAGAGGTCATGGGTTTTTAGTTATGTCTGGTTATCCAGGGCTGAGCTGAGGTTAGGGCCCAGCTGCTGGGCCTGCCATTGGCCCGCCAGCGCTTCGGCGCTGAGGGGCTCCAGCGGCGGCAACTGGGCCAGCACCGGGGCCTGGGCCAGGGTGGCCAGGGTGGCTGGGTTGTCAGGGTGGAGCGGACCGTTGAGTACCAGGCCCAGCAGATGCAGCCCCCGGCGGCGCAGGGCTTCCACCGACAGCAGGGTGTGGTTGAGCGTGCCCAGGCCACTGCGGGCCACCAGCAGCACCGGTAACCCCCACTCGGCCAGTTGGTCGATCTGCAGCCAGTCCCGCCGCAGGGGCACCAGCAGGCCGCCGGCGGTTTCCACCACCAAGGGCCCGGTCACCGCCGGCAGGGCCAGCCGGGCCGGATCGATCCTGATACCTTCGCGCTCGGCGGCCCAGTGGGGCGATACTGGCGCCCGCAGGCGGTAGGCCTCCGCCAGCAGGCGTTCGGCGGGGAGTTGCAACAGGGCCTGCAACCGGCCCGTGTCGCCGCCGCCCTCCAGGCCGCTCTGCACCGGTTTCCAGTAGTGGGCGCCCAGGCCCTGCACCACCAGGGCGCTGACGACGGTCTTGCCCACGTCGGTGTCGGTGCCGCAGACCACCAACTGGCGTCTGGAACGGGTCATGGCTGGCAGTTTGGGTCGGGGCGCTGGGCCAGCAGCAGCAGCACCTCCCAGCTGACCCGGCCTGGGGCCGGCCAGTGGCGCAGCAGCTGGCGCAGCTGGCCGGGGGCCAGGCGGTCGCAGTGGCTGGCGCTGGCCCCCAGGGTTTTGAGTTGCTGCAGAAAGCCCAGGCCGCTGCCGTAGTTGCGGCTGAACTGCAGCCTTTGGCAGTGCCGCCGCTGCAGTTCACCCCGGCCCGCCACTGCCTCCAACACAACTGCCTCCGGCAGGGCCAGGGCGCTGCAGGGCACCCCGGCGGCGGCAGCGGCATGGTGCCATTCGGGAAAGCTGCCGCTGGTGGGCACCGCCAGGGCCAGCCAGCCGCCTGGTCGCAGCCGGCTGCACCAGTGCCGCAGCTGGGTGGCGGGTTCGTCGAGCCATTGCAGGGCAAAGCTGGAGCTGAGCAGGGCGGCCTGCTGCAGGGATTCGGGCAGCCCCTGGTTGAGATCCCAGAGCAGGCGCTGGTCCGGCCCGGCCAGGGGGTTTTGGGCCAGCAGCTCGGGGCAGAGATCCAGCTGCAGCATGGGCTCCAGCCTGCCCTGCCGGCCAAGGGCCTGGCCGACCAGGCCGCTGCCGGCGCCCAGGTCGGCCCGGGGGCCTGCGGCGGGGATCGGCAGGGCTGCGCAGAGATGGGCCAGCCGCCAGGCCACCCCCTGCTGCAGGCGGGCCTGGCTGGAATAGGGGCCGGCGTGGCGGCCGAAGCGGGCACTCACCCGCTGGCTGAAGGGGGCCGCGCTCATGGCAGGGCCTCGATCCAGGCGCACACCATGCCCACCAGGGCCGAACTCAGCAGGCAGTGCCCCACCCCGGCCAGCTCGAGGCTGTCGGCGGCGGGCAGGGCCTCGCGCAGCAGCCGGCGGGCTTCCGGAACCACGATCTGATCCTCCCTGCCCTCCACGATCAACACCCGGGCCCGGCTCGGGAAGCCCGCCGGCAGGCCGCTGGTGGCGGTCAGCAGGGCCAGATCCTCAGCCAGCCGCCGCCGCCCCGGCTCCAGCAGGGCTCTGGCCGTGATGCCCGGCGGCAGCTGGCTGGGCGCCTGGGGGGCTGCGGCCTTCTCCAGGAAGGTCTCAATCATGGAGTTGGCCTGGCTGCCCCCCAGCTGGTCGGCCATGGCGGCCACGGCTGCGGCCAGCCGGCGGCCGTTCTTGCCCTCCGGCAGGAAGCGGCCGAAGCTGGCCAGCAGCACCACCGCATCGGCCTGCTCCAGCACGGCCGGGGCCAGCAGGTGGGGGCCGAGCGAGTGGGCAACTACCACCTTTAGCCCGCCGCCGGCCAGCCAGTTCACTGCCCGGGGGGTCTGGCCGGCGTAGCCCCGCTCGCCACACTGGCTCCGCCAGCCACGAGCCCTCCAGGCGGCCTGGAATGGTTCCATTCCCTGGGCATCGCCGGCCCAGCCGTGCATGGCTATCAGCTGCGTGGCGATCAGCTGCATGGCGATCAGCTGCATGGCAAGTTTTGGCCTGGTGGGGATCCCAGGGCCGTCAGCAACCGCTCCAGACTGCCGAGCGGCAGGTCGGCCCGCAGCACCAGGCGCAGCCGGGCGCTGCCTTCGGGCACGGTGGGCGGCCGGATCGCCACCCCCAGCAGGCCGGCGGCCTCCAGGCGTTGCTGCAGTTCCAGGGCCAGGCCGTCATCGCCCACCAGCAGGGGCAGGATCGGGCCTAGGCCGGGGGGGCGCGGCCAGCCGGCGGCCTCCAGGGCACTGCGCCAGCGCTTGGCCCGCTGCAGCAGTGCCGGACCGCGGGGGTTGGCCTGGATCTGGCCGAGGGCGGCCAGGGCTGCGGCGGCCAGGGGCGGGGCCAGGGCCGTGGTGTAGCGGAAGGGGCCGCTGAACTGCAGCAGCCACTCCATCACCAGGGCGTCGCCGGCCAGGAAGGCGCCACCGCTGCCGAAGGCCTTGCCGAAGGTGCCGCTGAGCAGGGCGATCTCCCCCTGGCCCTTTGCCCCGTTGAGGCCATATCCCAGCCCGCGGCCGCCGGGGCCGAGCACCCCTAGGGCATGGGCCTCATCCAGCAGCAGGGCGGCGCCGTGGCCCTGGCAGAGGGCCGCCAGGGTGCCCACATCCGGACTGGTGCCCTGCATGGAAAACAGACTTTCGCTCAGCACCAGCAGCCGCTGCCCCGGCCGCGCCTGCCGCGTCAGCTGGAGGCGCCGCCCCAGGTCGTTGAGGTCGTTGTGGGCAAAGCGCTGCAGCCGGGCGCCGCTGGCCCGCACCCCGGTGAGCAGGGAGTGGTGGATCAGCCGGTCGGCCAGCACCAGGCTATGGCGATCGGCCAGGGCCCCCACCGCCGCCAGGTTGGCTTGAAAGCCGCTGGGAAACAGCAGCACCCGCTCCCGCCCCAGCCAGGTCGCCAGAGCCCGCTCCAGGGCCTGGTGCCCCGGCCGGCTGCCGCTCACCAGCAGGGAGGCGCCTGCTCCGGCCCCCTCGAGGGCCGCGGCGGCCTGGGCGGCGGCAACCACGGCGGGATGACAGCTCAGGCCGAGGTAGTCGTTGCTGGCCAGATCCAGCAGGGGCGCCCCATCGACCCGCAGTCGGGCGGCGGCCTGGCCGGGCTCGAAGCTGCGCAGGCCGCGGCGGCGCTGCTCCGGTAGGAGCGCCAGCTGGCGCCGCAGCTCCTGTTGCCAGGGGGTGGCTGGCGGGAGCTGGGAGTGGGAGGCGTTGGGTCCCAATGATCTCGATCTCAACGACCCGTTCCCGTCTCGGCACGTTAAATCGAGCCTGGTTCCCAGCTTGGTTCAAGCTCCTGCTGGGGCGGGACGTGCTTTGGGGAGAGGGGTTCCCATAGGATGGGTGGATGATCCAGCCCCAAAAGCAGCGTGCCTGAAGTGGCGCCCAACGCGCTGGATCCGGCTGCAATCTTTCCCTTCCCCCTAGATGATTTCCAGCTGGAGGCGATCGACGCCCTCCAGCAGGGCCATTCGGTTGTGGTGAGTGCGCCCACGGGTTCGGGCAAGACCCTGGTAGGCGAATACGCCATCTACCGGGCCCTGGCCCATGGCCAGAAGGTTTTTTACACCACGCCGCTGAAGGCGCTCTCCAACCAGAAGCTGCGCGATTTCCGCGAACAGTTTGGCGCCGAGAGGGTGGGGCTGCTCACCGGTGATATGAGCCTCAACCGGGAGGCCCAGGTGGTGGTGATGACCACCGAGATCTTCCGCAACATGCTCTACGCGGAAGCCGATGCGGGAGATGACCCGCTGGAGGGCGTGGAGGCGGTGGTGCTCGACGAGTGCCACTACATGAATGATTCCCAGCGCGGCACCGTGTGGGAAGAATCGATCATCCACTGTCCGCCCTCGATTCAGCTGGTGGCGCTCTCGGCCACGGTGGCCAATGCCGGCCAGCTCACCGACTGGATCAATCGGGTGCATGGCCCCACCTCGCTGGTGCACAGCGACCACCGGCCCGTGCCCCTGGCCTTCAGCTTCTGCAGCGCCAAGGGCCTGCACCCCCTGCTCAACGATGAGGGCACGGGTCTCCATCCCAACTGCAAAGTCTGGCGGGCCCCCAAGGGCAGTCGCCGCAAGGGCCCCAAAATCCCCAAGCCGCCCCAGCCGGAGGCGCCGCCCCTGGGCTTTGTGGTGGCCCAGATGGCCGAGCGCGACATGCTGCCGGCTATCTATTTCATCTTCAGTCGCCGCGGCTGCGACAAGGGGGTCAAGGAGCTGGGCAGGGCCTCTCTGGTGACGCCCGCCGAGCAGGCCCGCATTCAGGCCCGACTGGACCTGTTTGTGGCGACTACCCCCGAGGCCGTGCGCGAGGGCGGCCATGCAGAAGCCCTGCTGCGGGGTATCGCCTCCCACCACGCCGGGGTGTTGCCGGCCTGGAAGGAATTGATCGAGGGCCTGTTTCAGCAGGGCCTGATCAAGGTGGTGTTCGCCACCGAAACCCTGGCCGCGGGCATCAACATGCCGGCCCGCACCACGGTGATCTCTGCCCTCTCCAAGCGCACCGAGCGGGGCCACCGGCCGCTGATGGGCAGTGAATTCCTGCAGATGGCGGGCCGGGCCGGCCGGCGCGGGTTGGATTCCCAGGGCTACGTGGTGACCGTGCAGAGCCGCTTTGAGGGGGTGCGAGAGGCGGGCCAGCTGGCGACTGCGCCGGCCGATCCGCTGGTGAGCCAGTTCACGCCCAGCTACGGCATGGTGCTCAACCTGCTGCAGCGCTACCCCCTTGCCAAGGCCAGGGAGCTGGTGGAGCGCAGCTTTGGCCGCTACCTGGCCACCTTGGATCTGGTGGAGGACGAAGCCCGGATTGCCCAGTTGATGCAGCAGCTTGCAGGCCTGGAAGACGGCTCGGGCGAGGTGCCTTGGGACGATTTTGAAGACTACGAAAAGCGGCGGGCCCACCTGCGCGAGGAGCGCCGCATTCAGCGGACCCTGCAGCAGCAGGCCGAGGAAACCCTCGCCCACGAGCTCACTTTGGCGCTGCAGTTTGCCAGCGAGGGCAGCCTGGTGAGCCTGAAGGCGCCCCAGCTGCGCGGCCGGGTGACGCCGGCGGTGATTGTGGAGAAGGTGAAGGGGCCGGGTCAGTTCCCCCTGCTCAAGTGCCTCACCGATGAGAACCTCTGGGTGTTGCTGCCCTGCCAGGGGGTCGTGAGCCTGCATGCCGAACTCAGCTGCCTGCAGGTGGGCCAGGTGGATGCCCCCGAGCTAGACCACGCCGGTGAGATCCGCCATGGCGACCAGGCCAGTGGTGGCTTGGCCCTGGCGGTGGCTTCGATGGCCAGCCGCCACGACATGGCCACCCCCCAGTACGACCTGGCCGGTGAGGTGCGGGCCCAGGCCCAGCTCGTAGATCAGCTGGAGGAGCGGCTCGAGCTGCATCCGGCCCACCGCTGGGGCGACCGCCGCCAGCTGACAAAGCACCGCCGCCGGATGGAGGAGCTCCAGGTTGAGATTGGCGAGCGCCAACAGTTGCTGCACTTCAGGTCGAACAGGCACTGGGAAACTTTCCTGGCCCTGATCGAGGTGCTGCGTCACTTCGGTGCCCTGGCCGGCCCCGAGGGTCTGGAGCCCACCGAGGTGGGCCGCACCGTGGCGGCCCTGCGCGGCGACAACGAGCTGTGGCTGGGCCTGGCCCTGATGAGCGGCCACCTCGACGAGCTCGATCCGCCCCAGCTGGCGGCGGTGTTTGAGGCGATCTCCACCGAGGTGAGCCGGCCCGATCTCTGGAGCGGTTATCCACCGCCCCCGGCGGTGGAGGAGGCCCTGCACGACCTGCGCGGCCTGCGCCGGGAGCTGGAGCGCCAGCAGGAGGGGGCCAAGGTGACCTTCCCGCTCTGGTGGGAGCCGGAACTCACTGGCCTGGTGCACGCCTGGGCCAAAGGGGCCAGCTGGAGCGACATGATCGCCAACACTTCCATCGATGAGGGGGATGTGGTGCGGATCCTGCGCCGCACCGTGGATCTGCTGGCCCAGGTGCCCTACTGCGAAGCGATCAGCCAGCAGCTGCGCAACAACGCCCGGGCCGCCCTCAAGGCGATCAACCGCTTCCCGGTTTGCGAGATCGAGGATCTGTTGCCCAAGGCGCCGGCGGCGATTGCCAGGCCGTCTGGGGATCCTGGGGGTTGAGCTTCGGCATGGGTTGCGTTGCTTCGACAGTAGGTTGAATGCTGCTCCCGCTTCGCCCTTGATCAACCCCGCCCGCATCCGCATCCTGGCGGTGGGCAAGGTGCGCAAGGGCTGGGTGAGCGAGGGGGTGGAGCTATATCGCAGGCGCTTGCCAGGGCTTGAGATAGTTGAGCTGCGCGATGGCGGCCTGGCCCGCGAAGCAGAGGCGATCAGCTCCGAGCTGCGCCGGGGTGAGCAGCTGGTGGCCCTGTGCGAAGAGGGCCAGACCTATGACTCGCTGGCCTTCGCCCAGGCACTGGAGGGATCCGGCTCCGAGCAGCTGGCTTTTGTTATCGGCGGCGCCGCTGGCCTCGATCCGGCGCTCAAGGTGCGGGCCAGCTGGCGCCTGAGCCTCTCGCCGCTGACCTTCCCCCATGAGTTGGCGCGGCTACTGCTGCTCGAGCAGCTCTACCGGGCCCGCTCGATCCAGCAGGGCGGGCCGTACCACCGTCCAGGCGCTTGAGTGGGGAGGCGCTTACGCCCCGCGATGACCACGATCGACAGCCGCTACGAGGGAGCCCTCCGCTGCCATGCCAGCCATGGCCCTTCGGGCTCTGTGCTCGAGACCGATGCCCCCACCGACAACCAGGGCAAGGGGGAGCGGTTCTCGCCCACCGATCTGGTGGCCACTGCCCTGAGCACCTGCATCCTGACGATCCTGGGAATCGTCGCCGAGCGCCACGACTGGCCGCTGCAGGGGGCCACGGCCCGGGTGCAGAAGACCATGGGCGCCGAGGCTCCACGGCGCATCGCCCTGCTGGAGGTGTGGATCAGCCTGCCGGTGGGCCTCAGCGAGCAGCAGCGAGCTGTGCTGCAGCGGGCCGGGGAAAGCTGTCCGGTCAAGCTGAGCCTGGAGGTGGCGGTGCCGATTCGGCTGCACTGGGGCTGAGCAGCCCGCCAGAGCCCCCAGCTCAAAACCCTCAGCTCAAATCCCCAGTCGCTGCCAGATCACGCCCAGGTTGGCCTGATGCAGATCGGTGCTGAAACACTCAGCCAGCTGCTCAGCGCTGAGCTTGCCCGTCACCTCGCCATCGGCTTCAAGGTTGGCGCGGAAGTTGCCGCCATCGGTGTTCCAGGCGCTGTGGGCGTGGCGCTGCACGATCCGGTAGGCGTCTTCGCGGTTGATACCGGCTTCCACCAGGGCCAGCAGCACCCGCTGGCTGAACACCACGCCTCCGTACACATTCATGTTGCGGGCCATGTTCTCGGGGTAGACCCCTAGGCCCTTCACCACCGCGGTCATCTCGCGCAGCATGAAGTGGAGGGTGGCGGAGCAGTCGGGCAGCATCATCCGCTCCACCGAGCTGTGGCTGATGTCGCGCTCATGCCAGAGGGCGCAGTTTTCCAGGGCCGCCACCACGTAGCTGCGCAGCACCCGCGCCAGGCCGCCGATCCGCTCGCTGCGGATCGGGTTGCGCTTGTGGGGCATGGCCGAGCTGCCCTTTTGCCCCTTGGCGAAGTTCTCTTCCACCTCGAGCACGTCGGTGCGCTGCAGGTTGCGGATCTCGGTGGAGAAGCGCTCCAGGGCCGCGCCCACCAGGGCCAGGGTCTGCACGTATTCGGCGTGGCGATCGCGGGCGATCACCTGGGTGCTGGCGGTGTCGGGCACCAGGCCGAGCTTGGCGCAGGCGATCGCCTCCACCTGGGGGTCGGTGTTGGCGTAGGTGCCCATGGCGCCCGAGATCTGGCCCACGCTCACCACCCGCTCCAGGCGCTCGAGCCGCTCGCGGTTGCGCTCTACCTCCGCCAGCCAGCCCGCCAGCTTGAAGCCGAAGCTGATCGGCTCGCCGTGGATGGCATGGCTGCGGCCGATCATCACGGTGCCCTTGTGGGCGCGCGCCAGCTCGCGGATGGCGTCGGCTAGGGCATCCAGCTCGGTGCGCAGCAGCTGCACCGAGGCTTTCATCTGCAGGGCCAGGCCCGTGTCGAGCACGTCGGAGCTGGTCATGCCCACGTGGATGTAGCGGCCCGCATCCCCCACGTGCTCGTTGACGTTGGTAAGGAAGGCGATCACGTCGTGGCGCACCTCGGCCTCGATCTCAAGGATCCGCTCCACCGAAAATCTGGCCTTCGCCTTAATCGTGGCCACGGCCTCGGCAGGCACTCGCCCCAACTCACAGTTGGCCTCGGTGGCGGCGATCTCCACATCGAGCCAGCTCTGAAACTTGGCCTCTTCACTCCAGAGGTTGCCCATCTCGGGCAGGGTGTAACGCTCGATCAAGGCCGCGGGGGCTCACTTCTGGACCAATGTATGGGTGCGGCCGCCGGGGCGCTCAGGCCACGCTGGTGAGCCGGCGGTGTTCCACTTCCCACTGCACCTGCTGACCCCAGGCCTGCTGGCGCACCCAGCAGCGACCACCACGGCACTGGAGCAGCTGGAAGGGCGGCAGGTCGGCGGGTTGGTTGCGCAATTTCACGAAGCTTCCCGGGTAGAGAAGCTCCACCACGTTGTTGGCCATCACTGGGGCATGGGGAAGATGGGAACCATCCTGGGTCGGGTTTGGCCAGGGCGCCCTGATGCTTGGAATCTGTTCCGTTTGAGTTGTGGTTTGATCACAGCAGCGCAAGTGCCATGGGCCGCAGACAACGCCTGGATCAGGAGCTGGTGACCCGCGGCCTGGCCGCCAGCCGCCAGCAGGCCCAGCAGCTGATCCGGGCCGGGCGGGTGCGCCTGGGCGATCGGGTGCTCGACAAGCCAGGCACGGAAGTGTTGCCGGAGGCGGAGCTGCACGTGCAGCAATCGCCTCGATTTGTCTCCCGGGGTGGGGAGAAGCTGCTGCAGGCCCTGGCCACCTTCCCCCTGGAGGTGCGGGGCCGGGTCTGCCTCGATGGCGGCATCTCCACCGGGGGCTTCAGCGATTGCCTGCTCCAGCACGGCGCAGAGCGCGTCTATGGCATCGATGTGGGCTACGGGCAGACCGCCTGGCGCCTGCGCTGCGATCCGCGCCTGGTGCTGCGGGAGCGCACCAACCTGCGCCACCTGGTGGCGGCCGATCTCTATGGGCCCGCTGACCCCTGGCCCGATCTGGCGGTGGCCGATGTGTCGTTCATCTCCCTTGCCCTGGTGCTGCCCGCCCTGCTGGGCTTACTCCGGCCCGAAGCGGCCTGGGATCTGCTCCTGCTGGTCAAGCCCCAGTTTGAGGTGGGCAAGGCGCGGGTGGGCAAGGGGGGGGTGGTGCGGGATCCTGCTGCCCACTGCGATGCCATTGCGGGCGTGGTTGGGGCGGCGGCGGCCTTGGGCCTGGAGGCCTGGGGGTTGGTGGCCTCACCACTCACCGGCCCGGCGGGCAACCACGAATACCTGCTCTGGCTGCGGCCCACTGGCCTTGGTCCGCAGGGAGCACCAGTAGACCGGGCCATCCCAGCCGCTGGGGTCACCCCCGCCACCATCAGGACCCTGGTGGCCACCACCCTGGCCCCCTGCCCTGCCGCCAAGGGCTGACCCCAGACCGTACCCCGGGGCTCAGGCTTAGATGGCGCCGCTGTCGCGATCGCCCGTGCGGATGCGGATCACGGCGTCGATTGTGCTGACGAAGATCTTGCCGTCGCCGATTTCGCCGGTGCGGGCAGCTTCCTGGACGGCTGAAACCACCGTATCCACCTTGTCGTCATCGACGACGATCTCCAGTTTGAGCTTCTGCAGAAATTCCACTGTGAATTCCGAGCCGCGGTAGCGCTCCACCTGGCCCTTCTGACGGCCAAAGCCCCGCACCTCACTGACGGTCATGCCCACGATGCCCGCGTTGACCAGTGCGATCTTGACGTCCTCGAGCTTGAAGGGACGAATGATGGCCTCGACTTTTTTCATGGAAGCAGCTGATGCTGAAGGGAAGTCTCTCAGGTGCCCGCTACCGATGGCAGCCGACAGGCCTATTAGGCCTGAGTGCCGGGGCGATCGTGGTAGCTGTGGCTACCGGTCAGCACAACAGGCCAGCAGGTCTGGGCCCGTTCCTAGGATTGACCTCCCGCCGGTTTCTGGCCGGGCCCTATCGCCTTTCCATGTCTTCCAGCCCTGCTGCCGTTTCCGATCGCACCCTCACCCCCGCCTATGGCGAGCGGGCCATCGCCGAGGCGGAGCTGATCTGTTTTGACAACCCCCGGCCTGGCCGGGCCTACGAGATCTCCATTGAGCTGCCGGAATTCACCTGCAAGTGCCCTTTTTCGGGCTATCCGGATTTTGCGGTGCTGCGCCTGATCTATCAGCCTGGCCCCAGGGTGGTAGAGCTCAAGGCGATCAAGCTCTACGTAAACAGCTACCGCGACCGGGCCATCTCCCACGAAGAGGTCACAAACCGCATCCTCGATGATCTTGTGGCTGCCACCGAGCCCCAGTGGATGCAGCTGGAGGCAGACTTCCACCCCCGCGGCAACGTGCACACCGTGGTGCGGGTGAGCCACGGCAGCCGGCTTGCCTGTTAGAGCTGGCTGAGCAGCTGGGGCAATTCGGCGGCAAAGCCTGTGAGGTTGCGGTTGCAAAGGCCCGCCACATGCAGCTGGCCCGGGCCAGGCCCTTCTTCGGCGATCGCCCAGAGTTGGCGGGTTGCCACCAGGCTGAGCCCCCCGCCGGTCAGGGCGATGGCGAAGCCTGCATAGACGAGCGGCACGCCTGGATCTCGTTTCAAAAGGATGCCACTGGCGGGCAGCACGCTCGCCACCCGGATGGGTAGACCCTTGACCTCCAACGCTTCGCCGCCGGGGCTGATCTGGCCCAAGGGGCTGCCGTCGGCGCCGTACACCTCCACCGGACCCTGCTCACTGCCCAGGCTCAGCAGCACCGGCTCACTGCCATCGGGGCGGGTCGGCAGCACGAGTCCCCACACCTGCTCGCCCAGCTGGGGGAAGCTCTGCAGGGGCAACTGCAGCAGCGGACTCCTGCCCAGCTGCAGGCTGATTGCCGCCAGGGCCCAGTCGGCCTGGTAGAGGGTTACCCCTTGGAAGCGCAGGGGGTGGTTCACGCTGATCTGGGCCTGTTTCAGCAGGCTGCCGCCGCTGCCATCGCCTTCGAGGATGCGCAGCTGGGAGGTGAATTGCTCTGGCCTGCCGGCCGGATCGCGCTGGATGGAGAAGTTGTCGAGGGCGAGGGTGAGCTTGCTGCTGCCCCGACTGTCCATCAGCTCCAGGCTGCGGCCGGGGGCCAGGTATTGCTCGGCACGCTGGCCTGCCACGGCCCCCCAGGCGGCCCCCAGCATCAGCACCACCATGCCGGCGTGTACGAGCAGGGGGCCAACCTTGCCCAGCAGCCCCTTGCGGGCC
>NZ_JAGQCQ010000005.1:0-33369 GCF_024346275.1 Cyanobium sp. BA20m-p-22 | reverse complement strand
CACCCAGCTGGAACGGCATGGGCCCAGTCTGAGGCAGGTTCTGGAGGCCTGCGCTGCTCAGTTGAAGGGTCCCCAGTAGGGCGCAGTGAACAGATCAAACTTGCGGCGGCTGGCAGCAGGCACCTGGTCTGGCGGGGTGATCAGGGCATTGCGCAGGGCGTGATGGGCGCTGCTGGTTGGCCGCTGGGCCGCCACCCGCTCGGCTGCCACCCTCACGATCTGCTGGGCCAACGCGGCATTGGTGCCCAGATTCTCGATCACCATCTCCATCGTCACCGAGGCATGGTCCTGGTGCCAGCAGTCGTAGTCGGTGACCATCGCCAAGGTGGCATAGGCGATTTCAGCCTCCCGGGCCAGGCGGGCTTCGGTGTGGTTGGTCATGCCGATCACCGCACATCCCCAGGAGCGGTAGAGCTCCGATTCGGCCCGGGTTGAAAAGGCGGGCCCCTCCATGCAGAGGTAGGTGCCACCTCGATGCAGCTGGTGGCCCTTTGGCATCAGGCTCTCACCCACATCGGCCAGCAGGCGTGCCAGGGCCGGGCAGAAGGGATCCCCGAATCCCACGTGGGCCACCAGTCCATCCCCGAACAGGGTCGTGGGCCGCTGCTGGGTGCGGTCAATGAATTGGTCCGGCACCAGCATGTCCAGGGGCCGGATTTGCCCCTGCAGCGAACCCACCGCCGAGAGGGAGAGAATCCAGCGCACCCCGAGGGAACGAAGGGCCCAGAGGTTGGCCCGATAGGGCACCTCAGTGGGGCTAAGGCTGTGGTGGCGACCATGGCGGGCCAGGAAAACCACCTCCAGCTCGCCGATACGCCCCAGCAGCAGCTCAGCCGAGGGATCGCCGTAGGGGGTCTCGATCCGCAACTCCTGGACGTTTTCGAGGCCGTCCATGCCGTACAGCCCGCTGCCCCCCAGGATTCCCATCCGAGCCCGGCTGAGATCGATGCCGGCGCGGGGGACGGGGCTGGAGCTGGTCGTCGGCAAGACGGTCATCGGCAAAGCGGTCATCGGCTTCCATTCTCAACATGGGGGTGGTGGCAACCGCTTCCGCCGACCCCATAAAGTCGCTGTTTACCCCCATTTCTCGTGACCAAAGCCCTGATGGAAACGGATGCCGGCAGCATCGAACTCGAACTCTTCGAGGTTGATGCGCCAAAAACCGTGGCCAACTTCACCAAGCTCGCCAAAGAGGGCTTCTACGACGGCCTGGCCTTCCATCGGGTGATTCCCGGTTTCATGGCCCAGGGGGGCTGCCCAAATAGTCGTGAGGGCGCCCGTGGCACCGCCGGCACCGGCGGCCCGGGCTACCAGATCGACTGCGAGATCAATGGTCAGAAGCACCAGGCGGGCACCCTGGCCATGGCCCATGCCGGCAAAAACACCGGTGGCTCCCAGTTTTATATCTGCCACGGAGCCCAGCCCCACCTTGACGGCGTCCACACCGTGTTTGGCCTCACAGGCAACATGGATGTGGTGCTGGCTCTCAAAACTGGCAGCCGTATCAACAAGCTGACGATCCAGGACTGAGGCCCGCAGCCGCCCCAGTTCATAACCGGCAGGCTCAGGCCCAGACCAGGAAGGCTCCAGGCTGAACCCTCAGCCCGGAGCCCAACTCGGCCAGGGGGCGCCGTTCCGGTTCAAGATCGGCACTGGGGTGGCTGCTGCGCTGGCTATCGGGTGCCAGCAACAAACTGAGCTGACGGGTCAGGGGCCAGCCGCCCATCAGCTGCAGGGCTGCGGCAACGGCGCCAACTCCCGTATTCGCTTGGTCGAGACCGCTGATCACAACGGCCAGCTGGGGCTGGTCCAGCAGGGCCAGTAGCCGGGGATGCTCCTCGAGCTTCACCTGCAGGCCCAGTTGGGTCGCCCAATGTTCAAGTTGGTCGATTTGCTCAACTAAAGACTCAGCCGTTGGGGGTAGCGATGCCGCTGCGATTCCATGCCAGGCCAAAACGGCCGTGGGCCCAGCGATGGGACAGGAGGGACCCTCCCCCAGCAGATGTCCCAGCTTGATCCGCTTGGTTTGCAGGTAAGCGGCGTTGTAGTTGCCGGGGTCGATCACCAGCGGCACCCGATCTTCCACCCGCAGGCCATAGCCACCAAGGCCGGCGATCTTGCGCGGATTGTTGGTGATCAGGCGCAGGCGCTGCACCCCCAGATCACTGAGGATCTGGGCCCCAACTCCGTAGTTGCGCAGGTCAGCGGCAAACCCCAACCGCTCATTGGCCTCCACAGTGTCCAGGCCGCCATCCTGAAGCGAATAGGCCTTCAGCTTGTTGATCAGACCAATGCCGCGCCCTTCCTGGCGCAGATACACCACCACGCCCTCACCTGCCGCCTCAACCATGCGCAGGGCGGCTTCGAGTTGGGGGCGGCAGTCACAGCGCAGGGAGCCGAAGGCGTCACCGGTAAGGCACTCCGAATGGACCCTCACCAACACCGGTCCCTGGGCCTGGGCTGGATGGCCTTTGACGATCGCCACATGTTCGCTGCCATCGAGCTCGTTGCGATAGCCGATGGCCCGGAAGCTGCCGAAGTCGCTGGGCAGGTCCGCCTCCGCCTGGCGGCGCACGAAGCGTTCGGTATCGAGCCGGTAGCCGATCAGGTCGGCAATACTTATGAGCCGCAATCCGTGCCGCTGGGCGTAGGCCGCCAGCTGGGGCAGCCGGGCCATGGAGCCATCGCTGTTCTGGATCTCACAGATCACCCCGGCTGGGTATAGGCCCGCCAGGCGTGCCAGATCAATGGCGGCTTCGGTGTGACCGGCGCGCTTGAGCACGCCACCCTGCTTGGCCCGCAGGGGAAATATGTGGCCCGGACGGCGCAGGTCCCTGGCTCGGGTGTGGGGGTGGATCGCCACCTGGATGGTGCGGGCGCGATCGTCGGCGGAAATTCCGGTGCTAACGCCGTTCTCCGGACCCGCATCCACGCTCACCGTGAAGGCCGTCTGGTTGCTGTCGGTGTTGCGATCCACCATCAAGGGCAGATCCAGGGCGTCTAGACGGTCGCCCTCCATGGCCAGGCAGATCAGACCCCGGGCCTCGGTGGCCATGAAGTTGATCTGCTCGGGGGTGGCGAACTGGGCTGCGCAGATCAGATCCCCCTCGTTTTCCCGATTTTCATCGTCCACCACCACAACCGAATCCCCGTTGCGGATCGCCGCCAGGGCATCGGCAATTGAATCGAAGCGGATCCCATCGCCCAGGGAACCGGTGGATTGGGGCGAAACGGGCTGGTCGCGCAGGAGGGTCAAGGGCGTGCCGGTGGGGCCCGGGGCCCTGGCGCAATCATCCTTTATAAATCCTGGAACGATCCGCGCACCTATCCCCCCATGGCCAACAAGCGCGTAGCGGTGATCGGTGCCAGTGGCTACGGCGGTCTGCAGACCCTGCGGCTACTGCACCAACACCCGGGGCTCGAGGTCAGTTTTTTAGGTGGCGAGCGCAGCAGCGGTAAACGCTGGAGTGAACTTGTGCCGTTTCTACCCCTGGCAGGGGACCCGGTGGTTCAGACCCCGGATCCAGCAGCCATCGCAGAGCAGGCTGATTTCGCCGTGCTCAGTTTACCGAATGGGTTAGCAGCCAAGTTGGTGCCTCCCCTGCTGGAGCGGGGGGTGCGGGTGGTGGATCTCTCTGCCGACTATCGCTACAGCTCCCTGGCCAAGTGGCAGGAGGTGTATGCAGGGGAGGCGGGGCAGCTCCCCCGCGCAGATGCCCACCTCTGTGCCGAGGCTGTCTATGGCCTGCCGGAATGGCAGGCGGAGCTGATTCGTAGCGCCCGCTTGGTTGCCGCTCCGGGCTGCTTCCCCACCGCCTCCCTGCTGGGTCTATTGCCCTTTCTCAAGCAGGGTCTGATCGACACCAGGGGCATCGTGATCGACGCCAAAACCGGTACCTCCGGTGGTGGTCGGGCAGCCAAGGAGCACCTGCTGCTGGCCGAATGCTCCGAAGCGGTTTCGCCCTATGGCGTGGTGGGCCATCGCCACACCAGCGAAATCGAGCAGCTAGCTACCCGGGTGGCGGGCCATGAGATCCAGCTGCAGTTCACCCCCCACCTGATGCCGATGGTGCGGGGACTGCTGGCCACGATCTATTGCCGCCTGCGCGACCCGGGGCTGACCGCCGAAGACTGCGCCACCCTGCTGGCCTCGGCCTATCGCCAGGCCCCCTGCGTTGAGGTGTTGCCCGTTGGCACCTATCCCTCCACCAAGTGGGTGCGTCAGACCAACAGGGCCCTGCTCTCTGTCCAGCTCGATCCCCGCACCGACCAGCTGATCGTGATGGTCGCCATCGACAACCTGATCAAGGGCCAGGCGGGCCAGGGGGTGCAGTGTCTCAACCTGATGGCAGGCCTGGAAGCCACCACCGGGCTACCGCTGCTGCCCTTTTACCCCTGAGCGGCGAGGGCTACCGCCAGGGGCAGGATCCGGTGCTCCTGCACCTGGATGCGCCTGCTGAGGCTGGCGTGATCATCGCCACTGAGAACGGGCACGGCCGCCTGCACGAGGATGCGGCCCGCATCCACCTCCTCGCTGACCAGGTGGGCCGTGCAGCCAGCCAGGGTGACTCCCGCCGCTAGGGCCTGGCCCACCGCATCGAGGCCGCGAAAGCTCGGCAACAGGGAGGGGTGAATGTTGATCAGCCGGTTGGGGAAGGCGCCAATAAGGATCGGGGTGACAACCCGCATCCAGCCAGCCATCACCACCAGATCCACCGAGGCGGTCCTGAAGGCCTGCACCAGGGCCTGATCGAGTTGTTCACGGTTTGGCTGGAGCCGGTGGTCGTGCAGTTCCCAAGGAATGCCGAGCCGTTCGGCCCGCCTCTGGGCACCGCAATCGCGATTATTCACAACCAGCAGCGCCACCTCACCGCAAAGACTGCCGTGACGGAAACAATCAACCAACGCCTCGAAATTGCTCCCGGCGCCGGAGGCCATCACCCCCAGCCGCAGGGGCATTGGGGCAAGAACCCCATCCGGTGGCAACGGCCACTGGACTGCCTGTCCATGATCGCTAGGTTCTAAGTAAGCGGTCATTGAGCCTTGTCCCACCTCACCATCCTGCCAACCGTGCTGCGCGATGCCGAGGGACTTGCCGCCAGCCTGGAGGCCCTGAAGCTCTCGCCCCAGTGGGGTGGAGAGGTTCCGGGATTTGCAGGCGAGGCAAAACCGGTGCTGTTGCAGGTGTGCCTGGCTGGCGGGGAGAGACTGGGCTGGATGCGCCAGGGCGATGGCTCCCTTGCCCTGGTGGCAGACCTGCAGCGGCTCAGCCGCGCCCAGGAGTTGCAGCAGCTGCTGGGCCGCATCACCCGCCGCTACGCAGCTGTGATGGCCCTGCGGCATGCCTCTACCCTCTGCGCCAGCACTCAAGTGAGCATGAGCACCTGAGCCCCGCCCCGCCTGGAGCCCTGCCGTGCCTGAGCTGAATCTCGATCTCACCGCCTGCCACCAGCACCTGGTGCGGGTCCGGATCAGCCATCGGCCACGACAGGGCAGGCTGGTTTTCTCCCTGCCCAGCTGGACGCCAGGCTCCTACCTGATCCGCGACTACGTACGCCAGCTGGAGGGGCTTGAAGTTAGGCAGGGCGGGGAGGGAGGGGCCATCCTGCCGATCAGGAGGCTTACGCCCAGTAGCTGGCAGCTGGAATTGTCCAGCCTCGAGCCCATCGAGATCAGCTATACGCTCCTGGCGGCAGAGTTGACGGTGCGTACCTGCCACCTCAACGGCGAGCATGGCTTCCTGGCACTTGCGGCCGTGGCCCTGGAGCTGGAGGGGGAGCGCTGGTCCTGTCATCGGCTCCAGCTCAATCTGCCGCCGAGTTGGCATGCCTTCGTGCCCCTGGCCGAGGATCCGGGCGGCGGCTGGCTAGCGCCGAACTTCGACCAGCTGGTCGATACGCCGATCGAGGTGGGGCCGCACCGCTGCCACTACTTCAGTGTTGCCGGTGTGCCCCACCGCTGGGTGAGCTGGGGCCCGGTGCTGGAGGGCTGCGAACTGGTTGAGAGCGATCCCCACTGGCTCAAACATCTCGAATCGGTCTGCCTGGCCTGCTGCCGTCTGATGGGCGTGGAGCGCCCTGCCGCCGCCCACTACCTATTTGTGCTCCATCTCAGCGACGCTGGCTATGGCGGCCTGGAACATGACCTGAGCACGGTGCTGCAGTTCGGTCGCCGCGCCCTAGCCCGGCCTGAGGGGCGCCGCAAGTTGTTGCAGTTGGCCGCCCATGAATACCTGCACCAGTGGAACGTGCGCCGGCTGAGGCCCGCCGAACTCACTCCCTACCGCTACGACCAGGCCGTGGTAGTGCCCAGTCTCTGGTTTGCCGAAGGCATCACCAGCTATGTCGACCAGCTGCTGCCGCTCAGTGCCGGTTGCTGTACCGAAGCGGAGGTCATCGAGGATCTGGGCGCAGACCTGAGCCGCTATCTGCTGAGCCCGGGCCGCCGCATCCAGAGCCTGCGTGCCAGCAGTGAGGAGGCCTGGGTGAAGCTCTATCGACCCGATGCCTATTCCGCCAACAGTCAGATCAGTTACTACCTCAAGGGTGCGGTACTGGCGCTGGTTCTAGATCTGCACCTGCGCCGCGCCGGCAGCTGCCTGCCCCTGCTGCTGCGGGAGCTCTGGAGCAGCCACGGTGCTGTGGGGCGGGGCTACCGGGAGGCCGACCTGATCGCAGCATTTGCCCGCCATGCTCCCGATCTGGCCGAACTGCTACCCACCTGGTTGGCCGGCGATGGGGACCCGCCCCTGGCCACCTACCTGGCCGATGTGGGCCTGGCCCTGAAGGTCACGCTGGGCGCCAGCCAGGAGCTCGGCTGCCGGCTGGATTCAGGCACGGGTGCTCCCTGCGCCGTGGGGGTGCAACGGGATGGGCCGGCCGCCCGGGCTGGCCTGACTGTTGGGGATGAATGGTTGGCCCTCGATGGGATCAGGCTGCAAACCCCAGAGGATGCCCTGGCGATGGTGAGGGCTGGGGAACCTCCGCGGGCCCGTCAACTGCTGTTCAGTCGCGATGGAATTGTACGCACGACCACCCTCACCCCGGATCCAGCCGCCCCGGTGGCTTGGAGCCTCTTGCTAGACCCTGATGGGACTGAGACCATGGCGCAGCAACGTCGTCGTTGGTTGACCCTGGAAGCGCCGTGAGATCCGTGCCCAGGCCCCTGTTGGTTTGCATTTCAGCAGCTGGCTTGGTGTTACTAGGCGGCCTGGGCTGGCTGGCCCGTGACATGACTCCCCAGACGGGGGAGCGCAGCGCCAATCCCAGCCTGCTTGAACTGCTGGAGGAGATGCGCCAACCCCCAGCCTCCCCTGAGCCGGGACGCAGGAGGGCCCCAGGGCCCCCGCCCCATCCCAGCTGGCAGTCCCCCCTGCGCTCCAGCTGCGCGATAACGGATCCCGGACAGGCCAAGAAGCTGCAACAGCTGGTGGGCCAGGTGGAGACCTCGCCAGTACAGGTGCGAATTCACCCGACCAATTACGGCGAACGGTTCAGCCTTGATGCCTACGGCAACCCGGTTGACCCCACACCTCAGTTGGTCGTTTTACACGAGACGGTCTACGGGATCGGATCGGCCATTAACACCTTCACTACCCCCCATCCCCGCGATGAGGACCAGGTGAGCTACCACAGCCTTATTGGAGAGGATGGGGCGGTCGTGCAGGTGCTCGATCCAGCCAAGCGGGCCTTTGGTGCGGGCAATTCCGCCTTCAATGGTCGCTGGGTAAAGACCAATGCGAAGGTGGGCGGTTCGGTCAACAATTTCGCCCTGCACATCAGCCTGGAAACGCCCCTCGACGGGGAGGACAGCGACCCATCCCACAGTGGCTATTCCGCCGCCCAGTACGACGCCCTCGCCGCCCAGCTGGCCAGCTGGATGCGGCGCTATGGGATCCCCGCCGAAAACATCACCACCCACCGGGCCGTGGATCTCGGGGGCGAGCGGGCGGACCCCCGTAGTTTCAACTGGCAGGCCCTGCAGCAGCGGCTTCAGAACCTCGGCCTGCTCTGTAGGCGTTAAAGCTTGGAGCGTTGAATCTGGGAACGGTGAAGTATTGGTTCAGATCAATGGGGCAGGGGGTTGCTTGCGGCTGGCGTACAGCAGGGCGTGAAGCTCGGGGTCCTGCATCGTGCGCAGGATGCGTCTTGGATAGTCCAGCTTGCCGTTGTGCAGGTAGGCAAGGGTGGCGAGGGCCTTGGCGTCCCGCTGGCTGCTGCTGGCCTCAAGGGTCCGCTGGGGCAGGTTGAGTTCGCGGCTCAGGCGCGCGAATTTGCCCACTAGCAAAATAACGTTCCGCTGCGGATCCAGCAGCTCAGTGCGGGCCTGGCTGATTTCTGCCTCAGTTGCATTCTCTTTGAGCAGCCCCTGGTGGACCAGCTCGCCAAGCCCTAGCTGGGCCGGGCCGTGGGTGCTGAACAGGCCGGAATGGGCCGCCAGCGGAATGTCCTCGCCGGGCTTGGCATGGCGCATTTCGTCGAACAGCACGGCAGCAACCAACATCGGATTGACCCGCTGGCGGCGGCACTCGGCGATGATCAGCGGCCGCAGATCGGCAATCCGCCCGAGGGTGTGGGTGCGCAAGGGCTCCAGTTGGTCAATGCCGCTGGTGAAGAGCTGGGCCAGGCGGGGCTGGGGGCCATGCACGCCAAAGCGACGCTTCAACTCGAGCAGCTCGGCCGCTGAAAACCGCAGTGGATCGTAGGCTTCGCCCTCCCCTACAGGGGTGCTAATGCTGCCGCTGAGGCCTGGGTCGAGCAGCAGCAGCTGGCGGCTGGGGGTGACCGCAAAGGGGATGGCAGCCAGGCCAACC
This sequence comes from Cyanobium sp. BA20m-p-22, assembly GCF_024346275.1. Lineage (NCBI taxonomy): Bacteria > Bacillati > Cyanobacteriota > Cyanophyceae > Synechococcales > Prochlorococcaceae > Cyanobium > Cyanobium sp. BA20m-p-22. The sequence continues at coordinate 24,557 of NZ_JAGQCQ010000005.1, read as the reverse complement.
AGAAGGGCGACCAGGCCGAAGCGACGCCGATGGGGGGGCCTGCCTAATCGCACCCGTAACCAATTGAAGTAAACCGATCATATGCAATTTCCCTAAGCCCCTAAGTTGCAACGGAACGGTCCCAACTCCGGCCCATGGTTTGGTGTTGGGGGAGGGTCAGCCCTAAGTTTTGGCATCGTGAGCGGCTTGAGCCGCAACGCCATGCTCGCCAATTTCAATGGCTCCAGTGCCGAAACCCAGTGGCAGCGGTTCTGCGAGCTGCTCTGGTACGAAGCCGACCTCGGTATCTGGCTGGACGTCAGTCGCATGGCTATCGGCCAGGCGGACCTCGACAGCCTTTCCCCCCGCTTCGACCAGGCCTTTGCAGCCATGGTTGCCCTGGAGGCAGGGGCCATAGCCAATGCTGATGAACAGAGGCAGGTCGGCCACTATTGGCTGCGCAAGCCTGAGCTGGCTCCGGAAGCAGCAATCAGCCAGCACATTCAGGCTGAGCTGGAGCGGATCGAAGCCTTCGGCAAGGCCATTTTGGAGGGCAGCCTCCTGGCCCCCAACGGCCAGCCATTCACCGACGTGCTCTGGATCGGTATCGGCGGCTCGGGGCTGGGACCCCTGCTGATGGTCAGGGCCCTGCAGGACGCAGGCGTCGGACTGCCCTTTCACTTCTTTGACAACGTCGATCCGGCGGGGATGAGCCGCACCCTGGCTTCCCTCGACAGCCACCTAAGTACCACCTTGGTAGTGGTGGTTAGTAAGTCGGGTGGCACTCCCGAGCCCCACATCAGCATGGAGCAGGCCCAGGCAAGGCTTGAGGCCCGCGGTGGCCAATGGGCTGCTCAGGCCGTGGCCGTGACCATGTTGGATAGCAAGCTCGACAAACTGGCCGTTTCCGGGGAGTGGTTGCGCCGCTTCGACATGTTCGATTGGGTGGGAGGGCGCACGAGCATCACCAGTGCGGTAGGCCTACTGCCCGGCGCCCTGATTGGGGCAGACATACGCGGCTTCCTGGCAGGAGCGGCCCAGATGGATTGCGTCACCCGGGTGGCCGACCTGCGCCGCAATCCGGCAGCCCTGATGGCCGCCTCCTGGTATGTGGCAGGCCATGGCGAGGGCAAAAGGGACATGGTGGTCCTGCCCTACCGGGACCGGCTCGAAGTGTTCAGTCGCTACCTCCAGCAACTGGTGATGGAGAGCCTGGGCAAGAAACTCGATCGCAGTGGCAACGTTGTCCACCAGGGCATCGCCGTCTACGGCAACAAGGGTTCCACGGACCAGCACGCCTATGTGCAACAGCTGCGGGATGGCGTTGACAACTTCTTTGTGACCTTCATTGAAGCCCTCGAGGAACCCAGCGACATAGCCCCGATCGGCGATGAAATTCCAGGCGACTTCCTCGACGGTTTCCTCCAGGGCACCCGCTCCGCCCTGATGGAAGGGGGGCGCCAGAGCATGTCGATCACCCTGCGCCGCTTCGATGCAAGGGCGTTGGGCGCCCTAATCGCCCTGTTCGAGCGAGCCGTGGGCCTCTATGCCGAGCTGGTCAATGTCAATGCCTACGACCAGCCTGGGGTGGAAGCAGGCAAAAAGGCAGCCGCTGAGATTCTTGGCCTTCAGGAGCGGTTAGAAGCCCTGCTGGGTGATGGCAAAACCCGCAGCCTGCTGGAGCTGCAGCAGGCCCTCGGCACCAGTAGCCCCGAACCCCTGTTCTGGATCCTGCGCCATCTCTGCGCCAATCCAAGGGGTTACCAGGCCAGCGGCGATTGGTCCCAACCAGCGGCGATGAGCTTCGGCAGGGCCTGAGTAGGGCCGCCCCGATGTCGATGCCGAACCCGGAGGCCCTGCCGTCTCCGCAACAGGTGTTGCGTCAGGTCTTTGGATACGGCGCTTTCCGCGGGCCCCAGCAGGCGATCGTCGAACACGTGGTGGCCGGTGGGTCAGCCCTGGTGTTGATGCCAACTGGCGGCGGGAAGTCCCTTTGCTACCAGATCCCAGCCCTGTGTCGAGCTGGCCTTGCGGTGGTGGTCTCACCCCTGATCGCCCTGATGCAAGACCAGGTGGAGGCCCTTCTCCAGGCGGGTGTGCGAGCGGCGGCAATCCACTCGGGATGTTCCGCCGCCGAAACCCGGGCCAGCTGGAGTGCCATCGAAGCTGGCCAACTCGACCTCCTCTACCTATCCCCTGAGCGCCTGCTCTCAGGCAACACCCTGGGGCGCCTGGCCAAGCTTTCCCTGGCCCTATTTGCAATTGATGAGGCCCATTGTGTCTCCCAGTGGGGCCATGATTTTCGACCGGAATACCTGCAACTGGCCGTGTTGGCCGAGCAGTTTCCGGCGGTGCCCAGGCTGGCCCTCACCGCCACAGCCGATCCGCGCACCAGGGAGGAGATCCGCAAACGACTCCAGCTGGAGCAGGGAGCCGTATTTCTGGCCAGCTTCGATCGGCCCAACATTCGCTACATATTGCGCGACAAGGACAATCCCCGGCGTCAGCTGCTAACGCTCCTGGCCGACCATCGGGGCGAGGCGGGAATTGTGTACGCCAGGTCGCGCAACCGGGTTGACCGCTTCGCCCTCGAGCTCCGCTCGGCTGGTTATGACGCGGTTGCCTATCACGCCGGCCTGGATGCCGAGGTGAGGCACTCAGCCCTCGATCGCTTTCGCCGCGAGAGTGGCGTGGTGGTGGTGGCCACCATCGCCTTCGGCATGGGCATAGACAAGCCGGACGTACGCTTCGTCGCCCATCTGGACCTGCCCAAAAGTCTGGAGGCCTATTACCAGGAGACGGGGCGGGCTGGCCGGGATGGCCTGCCGGCGCTCGCCTGGATGGTTCATGGCAGCGGGGATGTGCCCCAGTTGAGACGGTTCATTGACGAATCCGATGCCGAGCCAGCCCAGAAGCGTGTTGAACACGGCAAGCTGGATGCCCTAATTGGCTTCACGGAGGCTGGTACCTGCAGACGCCAGCTGCTCCTACAGCACCTGGGTGAGGTGTTGGCAGAACCCTGCGGCAACTGCGACATCTGCCTGGAACCGTCAACGGCAGTGGATGTCACCGAAGCTGCCCGCAAGGCGCTCTCCGCCGTCTATCGCTGCGAAAGTCGCTTCGGGGCGGCCCATCTGACCGATGTACTGCTCGGCGCTGATACGGCACGGATCAGGGAGCTGGGCCATGCCAATCTGAGCGTGTATGGCGTTGGCAAGGAGCTGGATCGCGGCCAGTGGCGCAGCCTGTTTCGACAGCTGGTGGCGGTGAATTTGCTCCGCGCTGACCCGGAACGCTACGGCGCCCTGGCCTTCGCAGAGGGAGAGCGGGTCAAGCGCCTATTGCGGGGTGACGAGAGGCTGGAGTTGCGCCTGCCGCCGCCAACCAGCCGGGAGCGCAGCCGGGGTCGCCAAGTCGACAGCACAAGGGGGATCGCACCGGCCTTCCTCGAGCCTGGCGATAGCGAGCTGCTGAACCAGCTCAAGGCCTGGCGCAAGCAGCAGGCCAGCAACCAGGGGGTCCCCCCCTATGTGGTCTTCCATGACCGCACCCTGGTGGAGGTGGCACAACGGCGGCCAGGCTGCCTGGAGGAGCTTGGCCAGATAGGCGGAGTGGGCCAGGTCAAGCTGGATCGCTACGGCCTTTCCCTACTCGAAGCCCTGGGCAAATGGCAGACCCCCCATCCCCCAGGGGCTACCTGATCGGCCTGGGGGCGTTCAGAGCCATTGGATGCCGGGTTTCTCCAGCATCTCAGAGCTGGGCCAGGCCCCCAGCCCAGAGAGGGCGTCACCTATCAGGCTCCAAACATTGCGGCCGCTTGCCAATTCCTGTTCGGCGGCCCATTCGGCCTCCTGGATCTGGCTCTCACTGAGGCCCAGACCCTCCACAAGCCCTCGATAGAGGGCCTTTTCCTGTGGGTTGATCAAGTCAGTGTCTTCGGCACGCTTGCTTACCCGGGCAACCATGTTTGCCAGTTTCACCGCCAGCAGCCGGTCCTCCACAGAATCAAGTCGATCGATCAGCTCTTCAAGCTTCAATCCGTTCTGGCTCCAGGAGGCCAGTTGGCTGGTAACAGAACTGCCGCCAGTTTCCTGCCCAGCCCTGAAATAGCGGGCTTCAAGTTTTTCGAGTAGCCGCCTTTCCTCCCCAGAGACCTCCCCGTCAGCCCAGGCCACGCAGCAGACGATCCTGAGCAGGTCGAGCTGACGATCATGGGCACTGGCCATGGGTTTTTGACTGGAGATGGATCGGGCCATTCTGCCCAGACTGGCCAGCAAAGGCAGCGGCCGTAACAGGAGAGGGATGCAGAAATGGTGCCAATCCCCCCCGGATGGGGGCATCCGGGGCAGTGACTAAATGCTGATAATAGATAAAGCGGATATCACCAGCTCCATGGGCAACCCATCTCACCGCCCAAGCCAGCAAAAGCCCTGGCCAGAAAGCCTGGTACCGACCCAGCTCAATTGCCTTGGCCGCACCTGCCTGAAGTGGCAAGCCAATGGTGAACTGACCGACCTCGATCTGCAACTGGTACTCGAGCGGCTTTCCCAGGCCGATCAGGCCGGCACTGCCCTGACTGGATAGGCCCCCTACATGGCGTTGGCAAGGGAGCCAGCCTCAAATCGATCAAGCAGCTCTGCGCCAGAAAGGCCATTGCTCCAAAGCTCCACATGGGCTTCAACGGGGGCATCAAAAAACCATTCCTCAAAGGGAAAGAGCACCTTTTCAAGCACAACTTTATCTGCGTGAATGAGTTTTAAGATCACCAAATACTTACTTTTATTTAGGTAATGACAAAGGTTGGAGTAATGACAGATTTCCATCCATGGGCGCAACTGTGTCGCTATGACCTTGGGCCATGGTGGGCTCGAAGTCTGTGGCGAAGCACACCATTCGCGCTTCAGTAGGTAGATCTGCTGCACTTCTGCAGCAGATCTACCAATCGTCAAACCCTGGGATCGGGCAACTTCTGGCGAGCCATGGCCCAGGCCGCCAGCATCCCGCCCACAAAGCCGCTGAGGTGGCCGATCCAACTAACCCCAGGTGGCGAAAAGATCGGTAGCAGGCTCGGTAAAATCCCCGCGTAGGTCAGCAGCACTGCAAGGGAAAGAACTAGTGAAAGGATGCGACGCTCCAGCCAGCCGATTAAAAGCAAATAACCGAGTAATCCATATACAACTCCGGAGAGGCCATGGCTGCCAACTGGCCAGAGCAACCACACTGGTATTGCCGCTGCATAGACCCCCAGCCAGACAGCCAGATAATCGCCGCGTCCGCGCAGCAATACCAACCAGGAAAGGGGTAGGAAGGTGAGTGAATTGGCCAGCAGATGGCCGAAACCGCCATGGCTAAATGGGGCTGTCAAGACCCCCAGGAATGAACCCCCAGGAGCCATCGGCAAATTCCACTGACCGCCATAGAACAGCTGGTCGATAAGCTCCTGAACCCAGGGGATCAGCAGGATCAAAAATGGAATAAAGATATTCAGCCCAGTCCGATCGATCCAGCGCCGCAATGTCATAGGTAAACGCCCTAGCGGCAATGATTAGGGGCGAAGCGCTTCTAGCTCGCCACGGCCATGGAGCTCGGCAAGGGCGTCGTAGCCACCGATTGCCACCCCATCAATGAACAACTGGGGAACCGGGCCTGCCCCATCAGGTGGAATTTCCAGGTAGGGGATGGCCAGGGTTCGAAGCATCCGCAGGGCCCGAATCGAATAGGGGCAGCCAGGAAGAACTGCAATCTTCACCCTGGGGCCGGGCGCCGGTCTTGCCGCCTCTTCGAGCAGGCCCACCAGAAGGTCAGCCCCCCTCAATACCAGGGTGCCGGGTTCCAAATGGCCGCCCCAAACCTGACAGTCGGCATCAGAGAAGCTGAGGTGCAAATGGACACTGTTGGGGCTGATAGTGCCCTGCAGGGTGATTATCTCCAGCTCACCGGAGATGATCGTGGCCGCTGGCCGGTCGGGACAGGCAAAGGCTGCCCGGGAAAGGTTGCCCACCACGCTCAGCACAAAGCCGGTGGCATTGCTTTGACGGGCGAACTGCTCGAGTGTGAGCCGCACATCGCTGCCAGCTTCGAGATGGAGCGGAGCAGCGCGCATGGCTGGCAAGGGTGGGTGGCTCGGCCATGCAGACTAAACGAGTCAACATTGGCCCCGCCCGGTTGCCATGGGCTTCGATTCCGCACTGGAGGGCCTCTCCTTAGCGGTGGTTGGTCACGTTGAGTGGGTCAGCTTTTTGTCGGTCGCAGAGCTGCCGGGTCCGGGCTCGATCTGCCAGGCCCAGGCATTTCGGGAGGAGCCGGCAGGTGGCGGAGCCGTGGCTGCCGTGCAGCTGGCGAGGCTTAGCCGCCTGCCGGTCAAGTTCTACACAGCGCTTGGTAGGGATGGCATCGGCGAGCAGGCTGCGGCCAGGCTCCGGGCCCTCGGCCTCGACCTGGAAGTCGCCTGGCGTGACGCCCCCACCAGGCGGGGCGTGAGTTTTGTCGATCCAGCCGGCGACCGAGCGATCACCGTTATCGGCCAGCGCCTTCAGCCCGACGCCAGCGACCCCCTGCCTTGGGCGGATTTGGCACTCCGTGATGGGGTCTTCGTCACCGCAACTGACGCCCCCGGCCTGCAGCTCTGCCGTCAGGCCGGGCTGCTCGCCGTCACGCCCCGGTTGTCCATGGCGCTGGTCGCCGCCAGCGGGGTCAGCTGTGATGCCTTGATTGGCAGTGCCCTCGATCCAGCCGAGCGGGTGGAGCCAGGGGAACTGCATCAGCCGCCCCGTCTCCGCATTGCCACCGAAGGGGCAGCCGGGGGCTGGAGTGAGCCCGGGGGACGCTACCCAGCCCAGGCCCTGCCGGGACTTTTGGTTGATAGCTACGGCTGTGGCGACAGCTTTGCCGCGGGGGTGACAGCTGGACTGGCAGCAGGTTGGTCCGCGGCTGAGGCCATCTGCCTGGGAAGCCGCTGCGGAGCAGCCTGTGCCACCGTGTTTGGCCCCTATGCTCCCAGCTAAGCCCGGTTTCGTCGCTCCGGAAAATCGCCAGCTGGCAGGGGTGCATTGTCCAGCAGTTTGGCGATCTGGTTCTGACCGTTCCCCTGGGCAAGTATCAGGGCCTTTTCAGCACGGTGCAAGAGGTCTTGGGCACCCTGATCAGCCAGCGCCAATTGGGTCAAGCCCCCACTGATCCCGAGGCGATGGCCGCTGGCTGTAAACACCCCGGACAATTCGTTAATGCCGCAGCGGATTGCATCAGCGCGCTCCAGGGCTGCATCCACATCGGTATTGGCCATCAGCAGCGCGAACTGCTGCTCGTCTATCTGGCCCACCAAGTCCTGAGGGCTTAGCTGGGAGCTCAGCAGAGCCGCCACATCGAGCAGGACCTGGTCGGAAGCCTGCTGGCCCCAGCGTTGGCGAAGCTGGCTGAAGTGGTCAAGCTCGATTACAAGCAGGGCGAGGTGGGAGTCCCCCTGGCGAGCCCGGACGAGTTCAGGTTCAGCCTGTTCTAGGAAGCTGGCGCGGGTAGGAAATCCGCTGATCGGCTGCACCGTTGCCAATCGGCGTAACTCGAACTCCCGCAGCACCAATTTGGCGAGATCGTCGAGCAGGGCCACCTGGTTGTTGCTGAAGTGGCGCGGCTGCCTGTCAATGACGCAGAGGGTGCCTAGGTTGTGGCCCTGGTTGCTCTGCAGGGGTATACCCGCATAAAAGCGCACGTAGGGATCGCCGGTCACCAGGGGGTTAGTGCAAAAACGGGAATCCTGTCTTGCATCGGGCACGACAAGCGGTTCATCTCCGGCGATGGCGTGGGCACAGAAGGCCATTTGCCTTGGGGTTTGGGTTGCATCCAGGCCGTGGTGGGCCAGAAACCACTGCCTCTCCCCATCTACCAGGGAGATCAGGGCAATCGGAGTTTCCAGCACGGTGGCCGTCAACCGCACCAGACGGTCAAAGTGTTCATCCCCAGGGTGGTTGAGGATTCCCTGCCGCTCGAGGTCGCGCTGGCGCTCAAGCTCGTCTTGGGGGATGGGGAAATCGGGGTAAGGCATCTCCACCGCCCGAGAGTCACCAACCTAGGCCGGCCATGATGGGATGGTTGCATCCAGGCTTGGCCTATGACCCTTTCCCAGGAAACCTGCATCCCCTGTCGAGATGGCGCCCCCACCCTGAGCCAAGCAGAGCTTGATGCCCTGATGCTGGAACTGCCTGGCTGGCAGGTGGTGGACGGCCACCACCTGCTGAAATCCTGGCCCTTCGCCGATTTCCAGCAGGCCCTCGAGTGGGTCAACAGGGCAGGCGCGATCTGCGAAGCCGAGGGCCATCACGCCGAGTTCACCCTGGGCTGGGGCCACGCCGAGGCCCTGATCTACACCCATAAAGTTGATGGGCTGACCCGCGCCGATGCCGTGCTGGCTGCCCGCTTCGACGCTGCATCCGCCTAGCTTCGCAATCCTTCAACCCAATGGGACAGCGGCTAGCAGTGGGACCAGATAGAAGTGAGGCAAGGAGCCACCACCCTGGAGCTCTGCCCAAGCCTTCCCCCATGACCTGCGTGTTCCGCCCCACCCTGCTGGCTGCCTCAGCTGCAACAGCCCTTTTCCTGCTACTGCCCTGGGCAGCTGAGGCACGGCCGGGCGGTGCCGGAGGCTTTGGCGGTGCCGGGGGGGTCGGCGGAGCCCGCTCGGGGGCAGGGGCTCGCCCGGGGACCGGCTTTGGAGCTGCCGGGGCTGGCGTCACCCCCCGGGCCGGGGTCGGCGCGGGCGGAATCGGTACTCCCGCCTCCGGAGCGGGTGCACTTCCTGGCGCCGGCTGGGGTGCAGCCGGTGTCGGCGTGAGGCCGGCTGCCGGGGCATATGGAGCCGGGGTATGGCATGGGGGCTGGGCCACAGGCGGCTACTGGGCAACCAGGCCCTGGCCCTATGGCTGGTATGGCACCGCTCCGCTGGCCTGGGGCGTGGCGGGCATGGCCAGCGCAGCCGCCATCACAAACTCAGTAAACGCCGCCGCCGCCCAGCAGTCCACCGTGATCGTGGTGCCGCAGACAGGCTTCCAGCTCAACTACGCCTCAGTGAAGGCGATCGAGCCCGATTCCGTCAGCTTCACCTGGACCAACGGCGCCCTCAGCCAGGCCGCCAGCGGCAACTGCCGCCAGGGAATCCTCAACGGCGCCCCTGCCACCGCCGCCAACGCGAACCTGCTCAACGCAGCCTGCGTGATTGCCTACGGCAACGGCCAAACCATCTGATCCCGCTGACATTGGGGGCAACTAGGCCCAGGGGGCCAAGAACCCCCATCGGGCAGGAAAGGTGGGGCACTATTGGCCCCGAGCCGATGGCAGGGTCGCAGCCGAGACCGGTTGGGAACTGCTGACAGACCCTCGAAAGTTAAGGGAATAGGCGGGATCCTTGTCCGAGACCTTCCAGCGAGTCCGTCATGGTGACGTCAGGCTTTCCCCTATCCAATCAAAACGAAGCCGAAGGCTTTGACATTGGCCAGCTGAGCCTGCGCCAGCTGCGCCAGATGGCCAGTGACCTGGGCATCGGCCGCTACAGCCGCATGCTCAAGGACCAGTTGCTGAGCGCCATTCAACGCAGATCAGACGCCGGGGCCGACTCACAGGACCAACCCGAGCAACTACGTTCGATTGAGGCCGAGATGGTGCCCGCTCCCCGCCCGGAGCTGCAGACGACAGTTGTATTCCTCCCCCGTGATCCCCAGTGGGCCTATGTGTTTTGGGAGCTCTCGGACGTTGACCGGAGGCAGGCCATGGCCGACGGCTCGACCCAGCTGGTGTTGCGAGTAGCCGATGTAACGGGCCTGGGCGGCGGAGCGGCCCACCAGCACACCCTGATGGAAGTGGTTGTCAACAGCCATGCCACCGAGTGGTATCTGCCGGTGCCCCTCAGTGACCGCGATTACCGGGTGGAGCTTGGCTATCGCGTGGCAGGCTCCAGCTGGCGCTCCCTTGCCTTCTCCGGAGTGGCCCGCGTACCAGCCCTCCACCCCAGCGAGCAGGTGCTGGACCAGTTTGTGCCATTCAGCCTCGATGCGATGGCTCCAGTTTCAGGTGAGAATTTCTCCGTACCCGCTGCCACCGCAGGCATCCATGAGCGGATCTATCAGGTTGCCACCTCAACCAGCCGCACCCTGGGTAGGGGATCTGAGGCCTTCCACACCACCAATTCATTTTCCCTGAATGACCAGGGCCTGCATGCTTCAGGCGTTGGCAGATGGGCAAGTGGGCGCAGTGAATCTGGAGCTGGACTTGTGGCAGCCCGCCCCAGATCCTTCTGGCTGGTTGCCGATGCTGAGTTGGTCGTTTATGGCGCCACCGATCCAGCCGCCACCTTGAGAATTGGCGATGAAATAGTACCCCTGGCTGAAGACGGCACCTTCCGCATCCAGGTACCGTTTCGGGATGGCCAACAGCTCTATCCGATTACGGCAGTTGCGGCAGATGGGGAACAGACCAGGCACATAACGCTGAACTTCAACCGCACCACGCCCGAAGCCAATGTAAACACTGCGGAGGAGGCTGAGCTGGCCGAATGGTTCTGAGCCTTCTAGCTGGAGCCTTCAGGGAACCAAATTGACCAATCTGCCAGGCACCACGATCACGCGGCTGGGAGGCTTTCCTTCCAGCCATTTGACTGCAATCTCACTTTGTAAAGCCAGCATTTCAAGCGTTGCCTGATCCACATCAGCGGGCACCTGAAGACTGCCCCGCACCTTGCCCTTCACCTGGATCACCACCGGGATCGTCTCTTTGCTGAGGGCATCCCCATCGACGCTGGGCCAGGCTTGCCGGTGAATGCTGTTGGTGCCAGCAGGGTTTGCCCCCAGGCGCACCCAGAGCTCTTCGGCCAGGTGAGGGGCAAAGGGTGCAAGCAGAATCATCAAGTTGGCAAGGGCTTCACAGGCCACCGGCCTGGAGGAAGATTCCAAATGGGTAGCCATAGCGTTGCTGAGCTTCATCAACTCCGAAATGGCGGTATTGAATTGATAGTCACCGCTGAGGTCTTCGCTAATCGCCGTGATCGCCGTATGCACGGCTCTGCGCAGCTCCACTTCTGGAGCCGATAGGTTGCTGCGGTCTATGGCCTGAGGCTCGAGCTCCAGCTGGAGGCCACGTTCACAGGCGCCGTCCACCAGACGCCAGATCCTATTTAAAAAGCGATACTGCCCCTCCACGTCGGCATCATCCCATTCCAGGTCCTTCTCCGGTGGCGCTTTGAACAGGATGAACATGCGGGCAGTGTCGGCGCCGTATCTTTCGATCACCTGGGCCGGATCGACACCATTGTATTTCGATTTCGACATCTTTTCGTAGAAAGTGACAAGCCCTTCGCCACTTACCGGATCCCGGGGATCGCTAGGATCGGCCACATCCGCAGGGGCGATGTACTTACCACTGTGGGGGTTTTTGTAGGTGATTGCCTGGACCATTCCCTGGGTCAGGAGGCGTTTGAAGGGTTCATCAAAGCCCAGCAAACCACGATCGCGCAAAACTTTGGTAAAAAAGCGGGCGTATAGGAGGTGCAAGATTGCGTGCTCGATTCCGCCGACATACTGATCAACGGGAAGCCAGCGATCAACCAGTTCACGATTAAATGGCAAATTTGTGTTGTGGGGATCGCTATAGCGAAGGAAATACCAGCTGGAACACATAAAAGTGTCCATGGTGTCCGTTTCCCGCCGAGCCGGTTTGCCGCAGCGGGGGCAATCCACCTTCCACCAGCTCTCCAGCTGGGCCAGGGGCGAACCTCCCTTCGCGGCCAAACTGGCACCTTCGGGCAGCTTGACCGGCAGCTGCTCAGCTGGAACAGCCACGGTGCCACAGGCTTGGCAATGGATCACCGGAATTGGGCAGCCCCAGTAGCGCTGTCGTGAAATCAGCCAGTCCCGCAGCCGGTAACTGGTGCGCGCCTCTCCCCAGCCCTCCTGCGCTGCCGCTGTGGTGATCGCTGTTTTGGCGGCGCCGCTGGCCAGGCCACTGAAGCGGCCGGAATGGATCAGCACGCCGGCTTCGCTCCAAACTCCACCCCCGTAGGCGTGCTCATCGCTGCCCTCGGGGATGATCACCTGCCGCACCGGCAGTTCGTATTGGCGGGCAAAGACAAAGTCCCTCTGGTCGTGGGCAGGTACGCCCATGACCGCCCCCGTGCCGTAGTCAGCCAGCACGTAGTCGGCGATCCAGATCGGCATCAACTCCCCGCTGGCGGGGTTGCGAACCTGGGAACCAAGGGCCACACCCCGCTTCGGTTTGTCCTCGGCAGTGCGTTCCTGCTCGCTCTGGCGACTCACCAAGTTGCAAAAGGCCTGCACCGGCAACTGCTGAGCGACCGCAGTCAGGTCTGGCACCAGGGGGTTCTCAGGAGCGAGCACCAGGTAGGTGGCTCCATAAATAGTGTCTGGCCTGGTGGTGAAGATCGCAATCTTGCTGCCGCTGGGTCGGCCGTCCCCGTCCACCACCTCAAACTGCAGCTCTGCCCCCGTGCTGCGGCCAATCCAGTTGGCCTGCATGGTGCGCACCCGCTCCGGCCAGCCATCGAGCTTGGCGAGATCCTCGAGCAGCTGGTCAGCGTAGGCAGTGATCTTTAGAAACCATTGGCGCAGCTTGCGCTTTTCCACCAGAGCTCCAGAGCGCCAGGAGCGGCCAGCGCTGTCCACCTGTTCATTGGCCAGAACGGTCTGGTCGATCGGGTCCCAATTCACGGTGGCATCCTTCTGGTATGCCAGGCCCGCCTCTAGGAATTGGAGAAATAGCCACTGGGTCCATTGGTAGTAGTCGCTGTGACAGGTGGCGATTTCTCGGTCCCAGTCGATCGACAGGCCCAGCCGCTGCAGCTGGGCTCGCATTGACGCGATGTTCTGGTCTGTCCAGAGGCCGGGGTCAATGCCCCTTTCGATGGCGGCATTTTCCGCCGGCAGCCCGAAGGCATCCCATCCCATCGGATGCAGCACCCGCTGGCCCCGCATCCGCTGAACTCTGGCGATTACATCAGTGATGACGTAGTTGCGCACATGGCCCATGTGCAGGTTCCCCGACGGGTAGGGAAACATCGAAAGGGCATAGAAAGACTCACCAGCTGCAGCGTCCTCTTCGGTGGCGTGCAGGCCGGAGTCGCTCCATTGACGCTGCCAATGGGCTTCAAGGGCCTGGGGTTGGTACCGGGGTGATTCGCTCACGGCAGCCAGGCCAGGATCGGAGCGTTGATCGTGCCACAGCCCAGCAGCAGCAAGTTTCTCAACCCAGGGCCCGGATCGTGCTGGCAGCCGAGCGATAGATCAGGGTCAGGGGCCGGCCCTCCGCCTGGCTGAGGGCCAGGTAGCTGCCGTCCTGCCAGTGCAGGGTGCCTTCCAATTCACCGATCCCCACCACCTGGATCGCCACGGGGGTGCGATGGCGAATCAGATCCTGCAGGTGGCGAATGCTGGGCTGGGACGTATCGAGAGCGATCGAGTGCTTCTCGAAAAAGCTCTGCATAGGATTCTGCTGTGGCTGCGCTTGCCTCCATCGTGCTCCAGTTCAGCAAATATCAAGGACTGGGAAACGATTTCCTCATCCTTGATGGGCGGCTCAGCCCCAGCGATCAGGACGATCTGGGGCTCACCCCGGAGCGGATTCAACGGCTGTGCGAGCGGCGTTTTGGCGTTGGGGCTGACGGAGTGATCCTGGCTCTACCTGCCCGGAGCGAGGGGGAGTTGCGGATGCGGATTTTCAATGCCGATGGCAGCGAGCCCGAAATGTGCGGCAACGGCATCCGCTGCCTGGCCAGGTTCCTGGCCGACAGCGATGGCGACCCACCCGGACGCCGCTGGCAGATCGAGACCCTGGCAGGAATGATTGTTCCTGAGCTCCGTCAGGACGGCACCATCCGGGTGGACATGGGAGTTCCCTTCCTGGAACCTGCCGCCATCCCCACAACCCTGGAGCTGGGCCCAGCTGGGGTTGCCCAGGGGTGCCTGGAGATAGCTGGCAGCCAATTTGAAGTTGGCTCCGTCGGCATGGGCAATCCCCATGTGGTGGTTCCCGTTGCGGATGTGGCTGCCATTGACCTCGAGCGGTTCGGCGCCGCCCTCGAGCTGCATCCGGCCTTTCCGGCCCGAACCAATGTTCATTTTGTGCAAGTGCTCAGCCCCAGCCATCTGGTCATGCGGGTCTGGGAGCGGGGAGCGGGCCCGACCCTGGCCTGTGGCACTGGCGCCTGCGCCACCTTGGTGGTGGCCCATCGCTTCGGCCTAGCCGACCGGATCGCCAGGCTCGACCTGCCCGGGGGCAGCCTCGAAATTGAGTGGGATGGCCAGACGGACCATCTGTTCATGACCGGCCCGGCACTGGCCGTCTTTGACGGGGTAGTCACCCCCGAACTGTGGGGCAGCAGCCATGGGGAGCCCAGTCCAAAGGCAGCCGGGGTCGACTGCGCCAGCGCCTGCGTCCAAGGGTGTATCCAACCAGAGGCCTGTGCATCTGCGGATGCCCGGGCGAGGGTGCAGGCCATGCTCGAGGCCAATTCCCTAGACGACCTGGTGGCGCTGGCAAGCAACTCGCTCGAGTCCCGCATCCGGGCCAGGATCGCCAAAGAGCCCTGGTCGCCAGGGGGCCAGGAAGATTTTGACTAGGGCGGTGGCTAGCTGCTGGGCCAACTATCTGGATGCCTGTGCCACCACACCGCCGGCACCTGAAGTGCTAAAAGCCATGGCGGCGGTCCATGCCGGGGCCTGGGCCAACCCGTCGAGCCTGCATGGTTTTGGTCTGGCTGCCGCCGAACAGCTGGAACGCTCCCGCCAACGGATAGGGGAACTGCTGGGCTGCGCCAGCCACCAGGTGTTGTTCACCTCGGGCGGCAGCGAATCAATCCACACCGCCCTGCTGGGGGTGGCAACCGCTTTGCCTGCGGGTCGCCTGTTGATCTCAGCGGTGGAACACCCGGCCACCCTGGCTGCAGCAAAGCAGCTGCAAAGCCGCGGCTGGCATGTTGAACGGTTGCCGGTCGATGGGCTCGGGTTGGTGGATCAGCAGCTGCTCGAGCAATTGCTGGTGCCGCCCACGCGGTTGGTGTCGCTGATCTGGGGCCAGAGCGAAGTGGGCACAATCCAGCCCCTGCAAGCCATTGGCAGCAAATGCAGGGCTGCCGGTGTGCTGCTGCACGTCGATGCGGTGCAGGTGATTGGCCACCAACAGCTCAACTTCAACGCCTTGCCCGTCGATTTGCTCAGCCTTGCCGGCCACAAGCTGCAGGGACCCAGGGGGATTGGTGCCCTGCTGCTGCGCCCTGACCTCCAGCTAAGCCCCCTTATCGGCGGCGGCGGGCAGGAGGCGGGACGGCGCGGCGGGACGGAGCCCGTGGCCCTGGTGGCGGGCCTGGCCAGGGCCCTGGAACTCTGTATGGACCGATTGGTTGCCCATGGGGGCAGCGATCCGGTGGGGCCCCTGCGCAATGCCCTGCTGGAGATGTTGCTGCAGCTGGAGGGCGTCAGGCTCTCGGGGCCCGATCCCCGCGATCTGGAGGCCCCTGAGCGCCTGCCCCACCATCTCAGCCTCCTGCTGGCAGGCCCGGATGGCCAGCCCCTCTCAGGCCGTCGGCTGGTGCGCAGCCTCTGGCAGCAGGGCTATGCCGTAGGCAGCGGCTCCGCCTGCAGCAGTGGTAAGGCTGGGGGCCCTGCTGGTCTGACAACGAGCCCAATCCTGCTGGCCATGGGGTACACCAGTGAGGTTGCGGCCAGCGGCCTGCGATTCAGCCTGGGGCCCTGGCACCGGGCTGCGGATTTGGCCGGGGTGGGGGCGGCCCTGGAGCGGGCCCGTCAGCCCAGCCCCCCTAGGCTCATCTGAACGCCCTGGACTGGATGCTCCCCGCCGATCTGCGCAGTGCCGAGGCTGAAGCCCTCGGGGCCATCCAGGCTGCCCTGGAGTCAGGCCAAAGGGGGCTATGGACCGTGGAACTGCGGTTTGAGGGGTTGCGGCTGCTCCCCCTGGCCCTGAGGCTGCATGGGGCACTCACAGCCGTGCTGCTTGGCGCAAAGCTGCTCTGCGCCGATGCCGGTGCCACGGCCCTGGCCAAGCGCGACGCTCCGACCCTTGCCGCCAGCATTGCCAGCCTTAGAGACCAGATGCGCCTGCAACAGGCCGATGGCGGCAGTGAGGGCGTGCTGGTGCTGGTTGGACCAGCACCCTCGGACTATGACCAGGTGGAGCAGGTCTGCGCCCTCCACCGCGGAAGCGTCGTATTGCTGAATGCCAGCCTCGAAGATGGGGCTATCGGCATCGGTAGCGTTGCCAGGGAGCGCCGTAAGGGCTTTTTGCACGAGCTGCAAACGGCCTACGCCCTGATCCCTACAGCCGATGGCGCCCTGCGCCGTGCCTTCCCAGAACAATGGCAGCTCTACCGCTCGGATCCAGATGGCTATCGCGCGGTGGCCAGTTTTGAGCAGAAACCCGATCTGGAAGAACAGGCCCAGGCCCTGGCAGGGGAGGCAGGCCTGGGCCTGGGTGCCAACCTCAGGGTGATCGACGCCTTCATCGAAGGGCTGCGTAACTAAGTAAGTGGGCTCACGCCGACCTTCTTACACTGCCTCGAACGCCGCTGAGCCCGATGGCCGCCAAAAGTGACCTGCCTTCCGCCCCCAGCGGCCGCTCCTGGAGCCTGGTGGATGCAGCTGCCGCCGCCGCCGTAGTCCTCGCCGCCGTCGGGGTGATCTGGAGTCCCAAACTGAGCGGGGCCCTGGCTAAGGCCACCGGTGCCCTGACTCCGGTCACGGTGTTTGTGGATGTGCGCGGGGTGCCCGTGGCCAATCCGAGCGCCCTGATTGAGGCTGCCAAAAGCGAGGGGAAGGTCGCCATCGTGATCCGCAACCAGCCCCATGGCTCGGTGGTGGTCAAGCAGGTTCAGCCCCTGCAACGGCTTCTGGTGGCAGTCCAACCCAACGGCAGTGTGGTGACAGCCACCGATCCAAACCAGGCCAGGCTGGGCAATCTGGATGCCCGCTTTGTGCTCGAAGGCCAAGGCCGCAAGAGCGGCGGCGGCGTTGTGTTTGGTAATCAGAATCTCAAGATCGGTACTCCGGTGGAGATCGAGGGGCAGCAATACCGGCTCGGTGGCACGGTGAGCGGCCTTGAGATTGGAACCAACTGAGATGGCCTATCCGAAGCCTGTCAGAATTCTTGCCGCGCTGCTACTGCCAGCAGCAACCCTGCTGCCTACCGCTGTCATTGCCCAGCAGGGGCCGGCGACCCTGGCCACCATGCCGGCAGCGCCACCGCCGATTGGTCTGCCCCAGCTGCAGAGCCAGTTGAGCTGCCCCGCGTTGCAACAACGGCTGCTGGCAACGGTTGGCGGCCAAGCCTCCCTCTGGAGCATCACCATTGCCGATTCCCAGGGGCGGCTCCTGGCCGACCTCAACGGCAGCCGGCCCCGGATCCCTGCCTCCAACCAAAAGTTGGTGAGCACGGCCTATGCCCTCGACAGGCTCGGCACCGACTATCGCCTCAGCACCCAGTTGTGGCGGCTCAGTGATGGCAGTTTCCGGCTCACCGGTGAGGGCGACCCCGACCTCGCCCTACCCCAGTTGCAGCGCTTCGCGAAGCTGGCGCTGGGCTCCGGTGGTGACAGCGACCAGCTGCCAACGCTGCTGAAACTGCAGATCGCCGAGGAACCGCGCCAGGCCTGGTGGCCCCAGGGTTGGCATCCCGATGATCGTTACTACGCCTATGGCGCGCCGATCACCCGGCTCGCGCTCACCTCTAATGCCATTCACGAGGCGGTGATGAATCCCCCCTCCCGGCTCCAGAACCTGTTGGAAAAAACGATGTTGCAGCAGGGGGCCAAGGTGCAGGTATCGCTGATTTCAGCCCGGGCGCCCATGCCTGCCGATGCGGTTTTGATGCACCAGGAAAACTCGGCACCGATGCACAATCTGCTCAGCCTGGCCAACACGGAAAGCCATAATTTCACGGCCGAGGTGCTGCTTCGCCAGGGTGCGGGTAGCTGGGATCTGGGCCAGGCAGCCCAACGGGAAACCCTCTGGCTAACCCAGCAAGGTTTGCCAATGCAGGGTGTGCGGGTGGTGGATGGCAGTGGCCTGGATCGGGCCAATCGCCTCACCAGTCGCTTCCTGGCGGCCCTGCTCCTGCGGATGGACCAGCATCCCTACGGCCGAGATTACCTGGCCTCGATGGCGGTGGCAGGGCAACGCGGCACCCTGCGCAACCTGTACGTAGGCACCCCGCTGCAGGGCAAGTTTCATGGCAAGACCGGCACCATCACTGGGGTCCGGGCCATCAGTGGCGTACTTGTCACAAACGATGGGCCCCGTTATGTCAGTGCAATCAGCAACGGGGCAAGCTCCCCCAACGAGACCATCGGGCTGGTTCTGCGCGAGGCCCAGAACACCAGGCTCTGTGCGTCCTAGTGGACGATTTTAGCCGACCATCTGCTTGACCCCTTTGGCCAGGCGACGCCTGCGGCTGACCGTCAGATCGGCGGCGGGGGGAGGGGTGATCGTTTCAGGCGACTGGAGCCGGACCAGCTCCCTGCGGCCTCCGAGCACCACCTGGCTCAGTTCCTTGAGGCGGCCTTCCAGTTCGCCCAGCACCTGTTCGGCGTAGCGATTGGCACCCTCCTCGATTGCGCCGGCTTCCTGACGGCTGCGGGCCAGGAGGGCGTCGCACTGCTGCTGGGTCTGTTGGCGGAATTGCAGGGCGTCGTTTTGCAACCGCTCAGCCTCGGCCTGGCTATCCCGTTGGACCCGTACCCCCTCCTGGCGGATCTGCTCCAGCTCCCCCATCGCCTGCTGACGGTTGCGCTCATGCTGCTCCAGAAACTGGCGGTTGCGTTCAGCGCTTTCCTGCTCCAGCTGCTGGCGGCGGGAGGCAAACTGCTGCTCCATCTGGGCCATGCGGGCCTGGTGCTCCTGCTCTGTCTGGGCAACCTGATTGCGTGCCTGCAGCATCAGCTGTTCGCACTGCTGCCGGGCCTGCTCTCTCAATTCCGCCACATGGCGTTCGGCTTCCTGGCGGATGGAGGCACTGTTGATCAGCTGCTCCCTTTCCCGTTTCCCCGAGGCGATGATCTCCTCGCCCTGCTGGCGGGCCTGGTTGATAAATTCCTCGCGCTGACGGATCAGCTCCACGGCCTGGGCCAGTTGGACCGGCAGGGACTCGCGCAGGCTGTCGAGAACCTCGATGGCATCCTGTTCGTTCACCAGCCGACCGCCGCTGAAGGGGATCCGGCTGCCTTCCAGCACTATCTCTTCGAGTTGGTCGAGCTGATCGAAGGCGGTGATGGTGGCCTCGGCCATGGGGAGGTTTAGGCGGTTGCCCGATTAAAAAGCCTGGCAAGGTCTTCCGCCACTCCCGCGGGCACCATGTGACGCACATCGCCGCCGAAACGGGCGACTTCCTTCACCACCGAACTGCTCAGAAAGCTGTGCTGCACGGCTGTAGCCAGAAAGAGGGTTTCCACCAGGGGGGCCAGGCTCTTGTTTGTGTGGGCAATCTGCAACTCGAATTCGAAGTCGCTCAGGGCCCGCAGCCCCCGCAGAATTACCTCGGAGCCGCTGCGCACGGCGCAATCCACGGTCAAGCCATCAAAACTGCCCACTTGGACGTGGGGCAGGTGGCCCGTAGCGAGGCGGATCTGCTCCAACCTCTGCTCCAGGCTGAAGGCGGGTTGCTTGCTGGGGTTCTGCAGAACCGCGACTGTGAGGCCCTCAAACAGCCGGGCGGCCCGTTCAATCAGGTCGAGATGCCCCAGGGTGAGCGGGTCAAAACTGCCTGGATAGAGGGCGCGCATGGGAAAGGTCGGTTGGGGGCTGCTGCATTTCTAGAGTTAACTGAGTTTCCCGCGCCCCAGGGTGCCCCTGCCACCATGGCCCAGAACGCCACTCTCAACGCCGAAGCCAAAAAGACCCTGCTGCGCAAGATCCCCCACGGCGTGTTCATCTGTGGCGTGGCCGAGGGCGATGAGGTGAACGGGTTCACCGCCAGCTGGGTCACCCAGGGGAGCTTTGAACCGCCCCTGGTGGTGATGGCCGTGCGGGCAGACAGCACCAGCAATGGCATGATCCAGCGAACGGGCAAATTTTGCCTCAACGTGCTCAAGGCAGATCAAAAAGACCTGGCAGCCGTCTTTTTCAAGCCCCAAAAGGGGGTGGGTGGGCGCTTCGATGCCGCACCGTTCAGCCTGGGGGCCCTGGGTCTGCCGATCCTCACCGACGCGATAGGCGCCGTGGAATGCGAGCTCGTAGGCCAGGTCGCCCATGGGGACCACACCGTCTTTGTCGGTGAGGTAAAAACCGCCACCCTGCATGGGGATGGCCCCGCCCTCGAGCTGGGCACTACGGGCTGGCAGTACGGCGGCTGAGTTGGCACTGCCCCTGCTGCAACAACCGGAACGGCTTAAGGCCCGGCTGGGCGAGGTGCCCTCTGAGCCGGGCTGCTATCTGCTGCGGGACAGTGAGGACCGCATCCTTTACATCGGCAAGGCCAAGCTGCTGCGCCCCAGGGTGCGCAGCTATTTCCAAAGCGGAAGCGGCCATAGCCACAGCCCGCGCATCTCCCTGATGGTGCGCCAGGTGTGCGAGATCGAATTCATCGTCACCGATAGCGAAGCCGAGGCCCTGGCGCTCGAATCCAACCTGATCAAGCAGAACCAGCCGCACTTCAATGTGCTGCTGAAGGACGACAAAAAATATCCCTATCTGTGCATCACCTGGAGTGAGGCCTATCCGCGCATCTTCATCACCCGCCGCCGGCGGTTTCGCTCACCCCTGGATCGCTTCTACGGACCCTATGTGGATGTGGGCCTACTGCGCCGCACCCTCACTTTGGTGAAGCGGGTTTTTCCGCTGCGCCAGCGGCCCCAGCCGCTTTACAGGGAGCGCACCTGCCTCAACTACGACATCGGCCGCTGCCCAGGCGTCTGCCAGGAAAAGATCAGCTCCGAGGCCTACCACCACACCCTGCGTCAGGTAGCAATGGTGTTTCAAGGGCGCAACGAGGAGCTGCTCGAGCTGCTGAACGAGCAGATGGGCAAGTATGCCGAGCGCCTCGACTTTGAGAGTGCCGCTGGGGTGCGCGATCAGCTGCAGGGCATCGACACCCTCACCGCTGATCAGAAAATGAGCCTCGGTGACAGCTCGGTGAGCCGTGATGTGGTCGCCTTAGCCGCCGATGATCGGGTGGCGGCGGTCCAGTTGTTTCAGATGCGGGCCGGCAAGCTGGTGGGCCGGCTCGGCTTCACCGCCGATGCGGTCGGCGCCGATGGCCAGCCCCTGGAGCCCGGCCGCATCCTGCAGCGGGTGGTGGAGGAGCACTACTGCCAGGTGGAGCCGGTGGAAATCCCCCCCGAGCTGCTGCTGCAGCACGCCCTGCCCCAGCAGCCCCTGATCGAGGAGTGGCTGGCGGAGCGCCGCGGCCGCAAGGTGAAATTGGCCGTGCCCCAGCGACAGCAGAAAGCCGACCTGATCGAGCTGCTGGAGCGCAATGCCAGCTATGAGCTGCAGCGGGCCCAGCGCGGCGCCGAGCAGCAACTACTGGCCACCGAAGACCTGGCCCAGCTGCTGGAGCTGCCGAGCCCACCACGGCGCATCGAGGGCTACGACATCAGCCACATCCAGGGCAGCGACGCCGTGGCCTCCCAGGTGGTGTTCATCGATGGGCTGCCGGCCAAGCAGCACTACCGCAAATACAAGATCCAGAGCAGCTCGATCCACTCCGGCCACTCCGACGACTTCATGGCCATGGCCGAGATCATGCGCCGCCGCTTCCGCCGCTGGGCCCAGGCCAAGGCCGAGGGTGCCGACCTGCGCCAGCTGCGCCGGGCCGCCAACACCACGCTCCACACCGGCGGCCTCAACGACTGGCCAGATGTGGTGATGATCGACGGCGGCAAGGGCCAACTCTCAGCCGTGATGGAGGCCCTGCGGGAGCTCAACCTCGATCAAGATCTGGTGGTCTGCTCCCTGGCCAAGCAGCGGGAGGAGGTTTTCGTGCCGGGGGCGAAGCTGCCGCTGGAGAGTGAACCCGACCAGCTGGGCGTCCAGCTGTTGCGGCGTCTGCGCGACGAAGCCCATCGCTTTGCCGTGAGCTTCCACCGCCAGCAGCGGGGCGAGCGTATGAAGCGCTCCCGGCTCTCCGACATTCCCGGCCTAGGGCCCAAGCGGGTCAAGGAGCTGCTTGCCCACTTCCGTTCGATCGATGCCATCCAGCTGGCCAGTCCCGCCCAGATCGCTTCGGCCCCGGGGGTTGGGCCGGCCCTGGCCCGCCAGGTGTGGGATTACTTTCACCCCAGTGACGACCCCGCCGGCGAGGAGTTGGCCAGTTGAAGCGCCTTGCAGGTTTGCTGCTGCTTTCCCTGGTGATGTGGCTCCTGCCGGTGCTGCAGGTGGGTCCAGCCTGGGCTGCTCCCGGGGTCTGCGTCGGGCCGGTCTGTGCTGATGAGATCAGTCGCAGCGCCAAGCACCACTGGCAGCTGCGCCTGCGGGTAAGCGACCAGCAGGGACAGCATGAGCGCCTAGTGGTGGATTGCCGCAATGGTGGCGTCAGCCCCCTGGCTGGCCCGGTGGAGCGGGGCTATGCAGCTGCCGTAGCGCGACGCGCCTGCCGCTTGGCCGGCGAGACCCCACGAGCCTAAGCGGCCGGTTCTCCGCCCATGGGCCGCCGTTGCCGCTGGAGTTGGAGCCCCAGAATTGGCAATGATTTCAGCATGGGTTGCCATGGCTCCGACCCAACCCCTCCGGGTTGCCAGCAGGAATGGCCTTCCGCCGGCCATCGTGGCCCCGATCCTGGGCCTGGCCGCCCTGGGAGCCCTGGTGGTGATTCCCCTGGTGGCCCTGGCGGCGATCCCCCTGCTCCTGGCCACCTTGTTCGCCGTGGGCGGGGTGGTGGCCTTCGTCCTCAGCGTCTGGGCGCTGATCGAAGGGCTGGCCGCCTTCGAGCGCTGGATCGAGTCCGACCGCCGCTTCCGGCAGTGACGCGCAGGCATCGCAGACCCTGGAGCGAGCCGTGAAGGGGGTCTGGGTGCTCGGAGACCAGCTCTCGCCCAGCCAGGCGGCCCTCGCCAGCCTCGCTCCGGCAGAAGCAAGGGTGCTGCTGATCGAAAGCACTTCGGTGCTGCAGCACCGCCGCTACCACCGCCAGAAGCTGGTGCTGGTGTGGAGTGCCATGCGCCACTTCGCCGCCGAGCTGCGCCAGAGCGGCTGGAGCGTGGACCACCGCGAGGCATCCACCTTTGCCGATGCTCTGCAGAGCTGGATCAAGGAACAGAGCATCAGCGAACTGCATCTGATGGAGCCGGCCGAGCGCCCCTTCCGGATGGCGATCGAGCGGCTGGACCTGGCAGTGCCGTTGATATGGCACCGCTCCAACGCCTTCCTCTGGAGCCGGGAGGAATTCGCGGCCTGGGCCCGGCCCTACAAGCAGCTGCGCATGGAGCTGTTTTACCGGCAGGGCCGCAAGCGTTTTGGCGTGTTGATGGGCGACGACGGCCAACCCCTCGGCGGCCAGTGGAATTTTGATCACGACAACCGCAAGGCCCCGCCCAAGAGTCTGGCCGGCCCCGAACCATTGGTTTTTGCGCCGGATGGGACCACCGGCGCGGTGATCGCCAAGGTGGAGCGCCTTGCCGAGGAGCTGGAGAAAGATGGGGTGGGTCCACTCCCTGGGCGGAGTGAACCCTTCAGCTGGGCCGTGACCCGCAGCCAGGCACTCGCGGTGTTCGAGCACTTCATCGCCACCCGCCTAGATGGCTTCGGACCATTCCAGGACGCCATGGTGAGCGGCCAACCCAGCCTCTGGCATGCCCTGCTTTCTCCCTACCTCAACCTGGGCTTGCTGCATCCCCAGGAGGTGATCCAGCGGCTGGAGCAGGCGGGCCTGGAGCGGGGCACCCCCCTGGCCTGCCTGGAAGGAGTGATCCGCCAGATCCTGGGTTGGCGCGAATACACCCACGGCCTCTACTGGTGGTTCGGCGCTGACTATCCCCAGCACAATCACTTCGCTGCCAATCGCCCCCTGCCCGCATGGCTGGAGCAACTTGGCGGCAGTGGCATGGCCTGTATGGAGACAGTGCTGGCCGAGCTCAACGCCAATGGCTACGCCCACCACATTCAAAGGCTGATGGTGCTGGCCAACTACGGCTTGATCGCTGGGCTGGATCCCCAGGCCTTCACCGCCTGGTTTCACCGCATGTTCATTGATGGCTACGACTGGGTGATGCAGACCAACGTGCTCGGCATGGGGCTGTTCGCCGATGGCGGCCTCCTGGCCAGCAAGCCCTACGCCGCAAGCGGCAACTACATCAACCGGATGAGCACCTACTGCAAGGGCTGCCGCTACAACCCCAAACAGCGCAAGGGCCCAACGGCCTGCCCGTTCAATACCCTCTACTGGGACTTTTTAGCCCGCCATGCCCAGGAGCTGCGCCGCAACCCCCGCATGGCCCTGGTGATGAAGCAGCTCGAGCGGATCCCCGACGACGAGCTGGCGGCGATCCGGGCTGCTGCTGCCGCGGGGCCCAGGCACCTATCTTGATGGGTGCCAAACCAACCCCCGCCATGCCCCTGCTGGCCATGAGTTGGCCCCCGGAGGCC
>NZ_JAGQCQ010000049.1:0-15356 GCF_024346275.1 Cyanobium sp. BA20m-p-22 | reverse complement strand
TTGCATCACCACACCTTCCAAGGAGCCTTATTAGTTTCCCAAAGCTCTTCAAGTTGTACACGATCTCTCAAGGTATCCATGGGTTGCCAGAAGCCATTGTGCTGAAATGCCGCCAATTCACCATCAGAAGCCAGACTCCTGAGTGGTTCCTGCTCCCAGGTAATGCGGTCGTTTGAGATTCGATCTATTACGGCAGGTTCTAAAACGAAATAGCCACCATTAATCCAGCTGCCATCGCCTTGGGGCTTTTCCTGAAAATGGTGCACAAAATTTTGATCGCAAAACTGTATCGCCCCAAATCGCCCTTTCGGCTGTACTGCCGTTAGGGTCGCTTGCTTTCCATGAGAGCGGTGAAATTCAATCGAGGCGGCAATATTGACATCTGCCAATCCATCTCCGTAGGTAAAGCAAAAAGTACCATCTCCGACATAGTCGGCAACGCGTTTTAGCCTGCCGCCTGTCATAGTTGCTTCGCCCGTGTCAACCAAAGTTACCTTCCAAGGTTCAGCGGCTCGGCGGTGCACTTCCATATGGTTTAGATCCATATGGAACGTTACGTCACTCGTATGCAGGCAATAATTTGCAAAATATTCTTTTATTACATATCCTTTGTATCCACAGCATATGACAAAATCGTTTATTCCGTGTTGACTGTAGGTTTTGAGGATATGCCAAAGTATCGGCTTGCCGCCGATTTCTACCATGGGCTTGGGCTTGAGGTGGGTTTCCTCGCTGATGCGAGTGCCAAGCCCCCCCGCCAGGATGACAGCTTTCATGCCTTTATCAAAGTTCGATGGGTGACGTGATTGAGGGTGGCATCGGAAATTGAGGCCAGCATTGCATGGGCACGACAGGCTAAGCAGTTATTCCAGATTTTGGCATAGTTTTGAGCCAACTGAAAGTATCCGAGCCTTTCGCTCTTAGCGCTGCCTCCAAGGCCATCGCCAACGTGCTCCAGAACCTCCATTCCCCATTCACCTTGGCCAGTCCTCGCAGGAGCCCTCGCAGCAAGGCTCGAGCAGCCTTTATTTGCTTCCCCACCTGCGCGAGGAGGTGGCGATGGTGCGATTGCCGAATTAGTTGCCTGAACAAGGCCACTGCCCGCTGGTGCTCCTAATTCTTGATGCCCGCAGCAGGGGAGCAATGTACTGCTGGTTTTAGCGGCGCCCCTGCCAGCTTTCCGCTTTGAAGTGATGTACGGCTACCGGCCGGATGGGGTTGGTGGCCTTCTGCCTGAGCTCCAGCGCGATCTACCGGCTGAACAATTACCGCGATGTGGCGGCCGATAGGGCCGATTCCAGCAATCGCTACCTTCCCTGGGAAGGACTGAAACTGTTCTGCGTCACCTTGGGATGTATGACATGGCAGATTGGCTGGATCGGCCCATGACCAGCCCCAAAATGATGGGGCCCTATTCGCTAATACTAACCAGCATGGTGGCCCCTAGACCCTTCATCAGTTATTCACTCTGGGCGGCTAGTTCGGCCTTGCAGGGGGCACCACGCAGCTGGATGCTGCAGAACGTGCGGTTAGTGCTGGTGGGGATCTTTCGCTATCAGCTGTTGAGCGATCCCAAGCAAGCCGAGCGGCAGCAGCATTGGGCGCCAGGGCCAAGCAGCAGCAACTTAGGAGATGCTTCTGGACGATCGGGGCATTAAACTCATTTTTCCGGAGTGGTTGCTCACCAAGGCGATAATCGGCCTACCAAGCTGCGCAAGCTAATGGTGGCTCAACGGGTAGCGGTCATCGATGTCGGACGGCAACCTGCTGAGTTGCGATCGGGTGATCTGTGTTCGGTTCGCCAAAGCTGGGGCGTTCCTCTCAGATCGTTGGATTCTCCTGAATCCAGTAGCCAATATCGGCAATACTGGACCTGGGGACCGGAGCGACGGTGGTGATAGTGCGCCCCTGGATGGGGGCAGGATTCTACGGATCCAGATACTGTTTGATCGCGCTAGACGCCCAGCCGGGCAATATCGATAGCGGAAACAATACATTGATTGACCAAGCCCTGCAAGGCAGGGTTAAAATTTAAACCTATAAGCGGGCCATAAGATATATTATATTTTTCCTACATGCAATAAATGCTGCTGGTAAACATCGTCATATTTACTGGAGAGAATATCGCTGGCTGGCTTAACTGAGCAATAGTCAAGGCCAACAGAGTTACAGAGGTCACGAAAGTATTGTTCAGTTCGGGGGAAAAAGTTAAGAGCATATTTCCATCTCAATCGGCCCATGAGACTCTGATCTCGAACCCACTCCTCCTCCTCTCTCCACTCATCGCCTTCCAACTGGACTATTAGATAAGCTTGCCCGCCTGGCTTTAGCTTTTTAGACAATATATCGAACAAATAATGTATTAATGAGGAACGAACATGCTGAATCACAGCCACTGAATAGGCAAGATCAATTGATCCGTCGGGGACAGTTTGCCAGCCAGGAGGCGAGGAGTGAACAAATTCAATATTGGGGCTTGAATTAAGAATCTTCGCACACTCTATAACTCCCAGCGAGATGTCACTTGCAAAAACCTTGCCAGCCTTACTACTGACGGCCTTGGCAAGATATCCCCCCCCGCATCCGATATCCAATACAGTAGCTCCTTCAGCCATGTACGGTTCGAGTAGCTCCTTGCATAGCTTGAGCCTTGTAGTCCGATTCCTTTCATCCTCAGCCTCAAGCCATCTTCGCCTAGGCATCCTGGCGTAGTCTGGTGAAGCTATTCGATAAAATAATGGGGGCTGCTTGACAAAAAATTTAAGGCCAGTCTCTTTTTGTAGCGCTTTGGGGCAGACTGAAGAAAGCGGCAAACCCAGGGAGCGCCAATAAAGGACTGGTCATCACGTCCAAGAGTCAGCCATGTGGCAACAAAACTCTGGAATGTGCTGATTAGCTTTAACATAATCTTCTATGCAAGCAAAAAAGGGGGGCATAAAGTTGACTTCCTTTATTACAGCGCATTGGCGGCTTGGGCGCCTAGGCCCGAAGCACAACCAACCCAAGCAGGGACATTAAAGCTCCCCTTGACTGGGCTTGTATATTAATACATTTTCAAGGGTCAGGCAAGCCGAAGCTAAGCTAGCGAGTGGCCAAAATGGGGCTCATCTAGCCATCTGAGGGCAATGCCAATAGCCCATTTAGGGCAACTATGAGCAGATTGGGTGGACACTAGGACGAAGATATCAAGCAGAAACGAGGATTGAGACGCTAACAACACCCCCGAGAGCGGACCACCGAAGAATGTTTAAATGGCGCCATTTCCCTTGCCTATCTACCGGTTTGCGCCAATGGACATAATTAATCATCTATCTCACTCGATAGGCCTTGCATAATGAAGGTAAAAGGATTAAGACCGCCACCGCCAGCAAGTGGCTGCGAACTGCTGCCCCCACTGCCGCAAGAGTGAAGTGGTCTGCCAGTAGTTGCAACTCAACCCGCAGATCCAGCAGGGCCAAAAGACCCAGCAACAACGGCACCCCATACCAAAAGCCGCCGGGACGAGGACGCAAACCGAAGGATTTGGGCAATGGCTCAGCGACGGCTCAAAACCGGCAGGAGGGTAGGTGCTACGGCGATACTCGACCAGGCGCCCACCATGATGCCAAAGCTGAGGGCGACCGAAAACCAGAAGAGAGTGCTACCTCCGAAGAAGATCAAAGCAAGCAGGGGCAGCAGGGTGGTAAGCGAGGTGTAGATCGATCGAGTCAGGGTGCTAATCACGGCCTCATCGGCTTGGTCTGCCAGGGGCAGATCCTTGAGCTGGGAGCGCTTTTCGCGGATACGATCAAATATCACCACCGTGTCATTAACCGAGTAGCCAGCGATGGTGAGCAGGGCCACGGCGAACAGACTGTTGACCTCAACCCCCGCCAGCAGGCCCAGCCAGGCGAACAGACCGCAGGTAATAAGCACGTCATGGGCCAGACACAGCAAGGCAAGGAAGGCGTAGAGCCGGTCGTAGCGGAAGCTGATGTATAGGGAAATTCCCACAAAACTCACCAGCAGTGATATCAAGCTCGCCCTGAGCAGCTGGGGGCCAAGGGAGGGGCCAATGGTGTCTACAGACAGCCCGCCTGGCACCGTGTCTCCTAGCTGGCTCTCCAGGCTGGTCAGCACAACCTGGGACTGATCCGGGCTGAGGCTGGGTAGCCGCAGCACCACCGATCGGCCTCCATCGAGCAACTGCACCGCCCCACCAGCCAGGGAAGGGGCCAGCTGGCCGGGGTCGGCTGGAAGTTTCAGACTGGCC
This sequence comes from Cyanobium sp. BA20m-p-22, assembly GCF_024346275.1. Lineage (NCBI taxonomy): Bacteria > Bacillati > Cyanobacteriota > Cyanophyceae > Synechococcales > Prochlorococcaceae > Cyanobium > Cyanobium sp. BA20m-p-22. The sequence goes on along the minus strand of NZ_JAGQCQ010000049.1, from coordinate 11,104 downwards.
AAGGATCCCTCCAGGGCTGCCACGCTGAGGGCAGGACAGCTGGATTCGCAACGCCGCTCAATCTGGATCTGGGTGCCGCCGGTGAAATCCAGGCCTGGCCGCAGCGGTGCGCCGATGGCTGGCCTGCTCCAGCTGATCGCCATGCCGAGCAGGCTGAGCAACAGGGCCACTAGCGAAATTAGCCAGAGCAGGCGACGCTGACGGTTGACTCGAAAAGCAAGCATCTCAGGCCACTCCCTCGGACCGCTGCGACAGGGGCAGGAAATAATCAATCCGGCGTAAGGCCGGATAGCTCAATACAACTCGCAACAGGGTGCGGGTGCAGGTAAGGGCGCTGAACAGGCTGAGCAGCACACCTATGCCCAGGGTCACTGCAAAACCCTTAACAAAGCCGGTGCCCAGTGCAAACAGCGCCACACAGCTGATCAAGGTTGTTACCTGGCCATCCAGAATCGATGAGAATGCCAGGGAGAAGCCCGTTTCAATCGAGCGGATCAGGGTGTTGCCGGAACGCAGCTCCTCCTTGATTCGCTCAAATATCAGCACGTTGGCATCCACAGCCATACCAAGCGAGAGGATGAATCCTGCTATTCCTGGCAGGGTTAAGGTCACTGGAATCAGGGCGAAGGCGGCCAGGTTGAACAGGCCGTAGAGGGAGAGGGCAAGCACTGCCACCACGCCTGCTAGGCGATAGACAACCACCATGAAAACTGCCACCAGCAGCAGGCCGCTGAGGGCAGCCAGCAGGCTGGTGCGGATATTTTCAGCACCGAGGGAGGGCCCCACTGTGCGCACCTCGAGGATCTTCACCGGCAGGGGCAGGGAGCCACCGCGCAGCTGAACCTCCAGATCGCGGGCCTCCTCTGCAGTGAAATTGCCAGTGATGCTGGCCGAACCACCACTGATGCCAGCAGCTTTGAACTCGGGGCCCACGCTGGCCTCACTGATGGAGCGGCCATCCAGCACGATGCCCAGCAGCCGCCCACTGCCGGCGATCGACTGGGTGAGCTGGGCAAAGCGGTCGCCCCCCTGCTTGTTGAAGCTGAGCGTCACCTCCCAGGAGCTGCCGCTTTGCTGCTGCTGGCGACCGGCTGTGACCAGATCCTTGCCGGTGAGCTGGGCTGGCTCATAGAGGCTGATTATGTCGGTGTTGATACGGCTGAGATCGGATTCCAGCTGGTCGCGATCGGCCTGCTTGGCTTCTGCTGCAGGAGCTCTGAGGCTCGCCAGCAGAGTTGTTGCCTGGCGCTTGAGGCCCAGCAGTTCCTGCATGCGCTGCTCGGTGCCGGGCTTCTGGGCGCGGAACTCGAGCAGGGCAGTGCTGCCCAACACGGTGGCAGCCCGGGTTGGATCCTGCTCTCCGGGCAGCTGTAGCACCAGCTGGTTGTCGCCCACGGTCTGGAGGGTTGACTCGGCCACTCCCAGCCCGTTGATACGGCGATCGAGCACCTCCTTGACGGCATCAAGCTGCTCCTTCTGCACCACCTTGACACTGCCGGCTGGCAGCACCTGCAGGGTCAACTGGCTGCCACCGCGCAGGTCCAGGCCCAGGCGTTGACCCAGGGGGGTCTCGGGCGTATTCCAGCTGAACAGCAGGGATCCAGCGGCAATCGCCAGCGCCAGGATCAGGGCAAACCACCCTTGTTGGCGGGCCATCTCAGAGCCGACCAGCGATCAGTTGCTGTCCAGCCTCAACAATCTGATGGGGCTGGATGATCGTGAGGTTTTCCAGGGTGCCGTTGTAGGGGGTGGGGATGTCCTGGGAGGACAAGCGGATCGGTCGGCCATCGAGGTCATCGAAGCAATGCTCGGTGATCAGGGCAAGCAGCTCGGCCCCGATGCCACCGGTTTTCATGCACTCCTCAACCACGATCACCCGGTGGGTCTTGCGGATAGAGCGCGCGATCGTCTCCATATCAAAGGGTTTGAGGCTGACCAGATCGATCAGCTCCACTGAGACGCCCTCCTGCTCCAGCTGCTTTACAGCCTTGAGGCAGTGGTGGCGCATGCGGGAGTAGGTGAGAATCGTCAGGTCGCTGCCCTGCTGAACAACTTCAGCCTGGTCAAGGGCACAGATGTAGTCCCCTTCGGGAATGGTTTCAGAGAGGTTGTAAAGCAGCACGTGCTCAAAGAAGAGCACCGGGTTGTTATCGCGGATCGCCGCCTTCATCAGGCCCTTGGCATTGGTGGGGGTGCTCACCGCCACGATTTTGATGCCGGGCACCGCATGGAAGTAGGCCTCGAGCCGCTGGCTGTGCTCAGCCCCCAGCTGGCGACCCACCCCGCCGGGGCCGCGCACCACGGTGGGAATGGTGAAGTTGCCGCCGCTGGTGTAGCGCAGCATGCCCATGTTGTTGGAGATCTGGTTGAAGGCCAGCAGTAGAAAGCCCATGTTCATTCCCTCCACAATCGGGCGCAGGCCCGTCATGGCGGCGCCCACGGCCATGCCGGCGAAGGAATTTTCGGCAATCGGCGTATCCAGCACCCGCAATTCGCCGTACTTCTCGTAGAGGTCCTTGGTCACCTTGTAGGAGCCGCCGTACTGGCCGACGTCCTCACCCATCACACAGACGTGGGGGTCGCGGGCCATCTCCTCGTCGATGGCTTCCCGGAGGGCATTGAACAGCAGGGTTTCTGCCACGGGGGGCCATGCGCCAGATAGGTGCCAACCTATCTCAGCCGCCGGCGGCGAAGGTGGAAAGGAGCAGCACTGAAAGCAACATGCCCGGCAACAGCAGCGTTACCAGTAGGCCCAGATCGTGGGGTGTCATGGCGAGACGTTAGGGAGTTTTCTCAACTTCGCCAGCGCTTGATGCCGATCCCGGCACCAGGCTGCGCAGGAAAACCAGGGCCAGGCCCAGGGCGATAAAGGCGAAGCTGAAGGTGGCCAGAAAGGACATGCCCACAATCAGGGTTTTGAGGGCAGTGGCGATGCTCTGGGCAATCGCCGAGCTGTAGCGGGGGGGATGGAGGGCGTAGTAGCCCACCAGCCGCTGGCTGAGTCCCAGGGCCAGCCAGGCCAGCAACCCGGCGGTCAGCGAACCCGACAGGAAGCTCAGCGGCCCCTTGCGGGGTCGCTCGGCAGGGGGGGCGGCGCTGGGAGCAGGGTCGATCACCCCCCCAGGCTGACACCCCGGCTGCTGAAGCTGCAGCACCAGGCCCCAAAGCCGCCCTGCTCTAGCTCGTAAGCCAGGGCGGCATGGGCAGCCTGGGCCCGCTCCAGGCTGGAGAAGAGGGCAAACAGGCTGGGCCCCGAGCCGCTCATCGCCACGGTTAGCGGTTGCTCTACCAGCGGCTGCACCTGGCGCAACAGGGCCAGGCCCTGGCGCACGCTCTCCACTTCGGCTTCGACCACGGCCTGGAGATCGTTGCGCAGGGGCGGCAATGGTGTGCCCTGAACCAGGCCCCGCACGAGTGCTTGCGACAGCGACCCCTGGCGCAGGGCCTGGCGGCGCTGCTCAAATTCCCCTTCCTCCTGGAGGTAAAAGTCGCCCCGCAGCACCTGGCAGCGGCCATAGGCCCAGGGCGTGCTGACACTCACCTGGGGATGTTTGACCAGCAGCAGCGCCAGCTTCAGGGGGGCCTGGAGCTCCAGCGACTCCAGCCGCTCGCCCCTGCCAAAACAGAACTGGGTGCCGCCTTCGAGGCAGAAGGGCATGTCCGAACCCAGCTCGGCCGCCATGGCGTGGAGGGCCTCTGCCCGAAAGCCCAGGCCCCAGAGGGCATTGAGACCCACCAGGGCGGCCGCCCCGTTGCTGGAGCCCCCTGCCAGGCCAGCGCCGATGGGGATGCGTTTCTCCAGCACCAGCTCCGCCCCCAGCTCCACCAGGCCCGAGCGGGCCCGCAGCAGCTCCGCCGCCCGCACGATCAGGTTGGTGCCATCCGTGGGCAGTTCTGGTCGGTCGCAGCGGAGGCTGATCTGGCCGTCGGCGCTGGGGCGCAACCAGAGGCGATCCGCCAGATCGATCGACTGCATGACCATTGCCAGCTCGTGGAAGCCGTCGGGTCGGAGGCCCAACACCTCCAGGTGCAGATTGATCTTGGCGGGCGCCCGCACACAGAGATCAGCCATGGGAATCGACCTGGGCGGACGCTTTGCACGCCTGATTCAAGCTGCCCGCCAGCACCACCCAGGCCCCCGGCGCGATCTCCTGGGGCCGCTGGAGCATGCCGATGCCCGCCGCGGCCGCCAGGGCGGCCAGCTGGGGTTCGTGCAGCAGGCCCGCCAGGGTGTTGCGCAGCATCTTGCGCCGGGCGCCAAAACAGCGCTTGAGCAGCATCTCCACCGTGCGGGCCACCCCTGGCTCCAGCTGCTGATCCGCCCCCAGGGGCTCGATCAGGATCACCTCGGAGTGCACCTTCGGTGGCGGCTGAAAACAGCGGGGGGGCACGGCGCAGACCAGCTGGCAGCGGGCCATCAGTTGCATCCGCACGCTCAGGGCCGAATAGGCGCTGGAGCCCGGCAGGCAGCGAATGCGCTCGCCCACCTCCCTTTGCACTAGCAACACCAGGCGCTCGTAGGGCCGGGCAACGGGACGGTCGAGCCGGCCCACCAGGCGCTCCAGCAGGGGCCCCGTGATGTTGTATGGAATATTCGCCACCACCTTGTTGGCCGCGGGCAGCTCCACGCTGAGCACATCCCCGGAGGTGAGGCTGAAGCGGGGCTGGTCTGCAAAGCGCAGCTGCAGGCCTGCCACCAGATCGCGGTCTAGCTCCACCGCAAGCACCGCCGCCGCCGGGGAGGCCAGCAGCCGCTCAGTCAGGGACCCCCGGCCCGGCCCTACCTCCAGCACCCGATCGCCGCTGCCCAGCCCTGCCGCCGCCACGATGCGGCCCAGCACATCCTGATCGATCAACCAGTGCTGGCCGAAGCGCTTACGGACGCGATGGGCAGCAAAACTCATGGATCTCGCCGCTGTCTCTGGGCCCTGCAGTTCAGCATCCCAAGGGAAGCTCAGAGGAGCCAAGAGGGCTCGTGGGTGACCCGCCCATCAGTGATCGAGGCGCAGCCAACGCACTGGCCCTCGGGCCGGGGCCAGGGGCACCAGGGCGAAAACCAGCTCGACCGAGCTGGCGGCCCAATCGGGATTGGCCGCCAGCCAGCAGGCCCAGGCCCGTTCCAGCCTCAGGCGCTTACCCCGATGCAGGGCCGCCACACCCCAGCCATCGGGTCCGCAGCGGCGGCGGCCCTTCACCTCCACCAGCAGCAGCCGGCCGGCTTTTTCCAGCACCAAATCCAGCTCGCCCCAGCGGCAGGTCCACTGGCGCGCCAGCAGGCGCCAGCCCCGCTGCTCCAGCAAACGCAGAACCCGCTGCTCAGCCCAGTCCCCCTGGCGGCGCGCAGCGGTGCGGGGCATGGGCAGGCTCCGGGAGAATTGGTGTTGATGAAGTCAGCCTTCCCACCGGGGCCTGGCGGCAACGGGGATGGGTCAGCCGATTGCTGCTAGAAAATCGGCAACGGTCTGAATCAAGATGCCGCTGGCAAGTTCTGGGGCATTCATCAGGAAACCAAAATCAAGAAGATCGCCTGTGAGCAACACATCTGAACTAGAGCCATAAGCAGCTCTAAATTAGGGTCTCTTGAAAGCGAAACGCACGCTGGATCCGATTGCACCAAATACCAAGGCGTAGGCAGCTCAAACGCACGGTCAGCAAGTAGCGAGTGATTCGTGTGCTTAAAGCTTCCAAATGTTCCTGAGCCCCATCCAGAGGCAACCTGAATATTGCCAGCCGCAGAACCAAGCAAAATGGTGATAAAAGGAGGGAGAAGTCTCCAAATCTTCCCAGCGCACATCACCACAAAGGGCATGGAGATGGTTTTCTTTGCACCTTTACTCAACCGAGCCATAATCAAATCTAGTGAATACTTTCTCTTTCTTCATAAAAAGCATCCTTCCTCCTCGTTTCGCCTACGCTGGTCTGCGAGGGCTGATTCTTGTGAGCAGCACTGATCTATGGAATCTTCGGCGGCCTCCCCTATCGCTTACCTGAGAATCGTATATTGGAAACCTCGTAAAATCAAGAATTCCAAACCTACAGAAGCCTACGAAAAAACGCCTTGAGACTCCAAAGGGTCTAATAAATTGTACATCAAAATGACTGAATTGGCTCAGGCGGCTTCGTGCTGATTATTACTCATGCGAGTGCAAACCCACGATCCGCTCTAAGAAGATATCGCAGGAAGTTGAATGCCAGGCTCATGAGACCCCACCATGCTTTGTTTCTCTCAAGCCCTATTTTTCTAGTCATCCTGCCGCCCATAGGAATGGTCATGCAGCCGAAAACATGTTCAACACAAGCTCTTATTGCTGATTTAATACGGTTACGCTCTTGGGCTGTATCGCTTAGCGGGTGATTGCGGCTGCCTTTGTCGTGAATGCAACTTTCAAAACCGACAAGATTCAGTAGGTTTTCAAAGCACTCACCTGCATAGGCAGAATCTGCCCAAACATAATCATCTGTGTTCTCAGGATCGAGAAGCATTAGCGGCATCTGACTGTCATGGATATTTGCCGGTGTCACAGCATAGCGCCTGATAAATCCATGTTCCACGTCGATACAGATATTGTTCTTGTAGCCGTAGTGATTGATGCCGTTCTTTTTAACCCATCGCGGATCCAAGTCCTTCTGCCGCAATCGGTCTGGGTTATCGTCCCAACCATCAGGCATGCGATTCTCTTTGATCTCCTTGTTGTCTTCTCTGCTAATTCGCTGCCTTGGAACTAGTACGAGCGTTGCATCGATCATCTGACCGCCACGGGCTTCGAGACCTTGAGTCCGAAGATATGACTCAAACTTTTCAAATAGCTCTTCGATCACTCCGGCCTTGCGAAGCCTTTCTCGAAAAAGGCGAGAGTAGTAGCATCGGGAATATCGTTCATTACGCCTAAGCCAACAAACTCTTCAAAAGAACGGCGATCATTTAGCTAGAATTAAGTTTCATCATCGCTCAAATTAAAAGCTGATGAAGCACCAGCATTTTTAAAGAGAATTAGCAGATCAATTCTCCGCTGACCAGCATTGCTTTTGCGCTCTTGCGCATAACCTTTTTCAAGCAGTAGGCGAAATGATTCCCAAGGAATCGATTCGGAGAGTCGATCGAGAACAGGCTTTTTGGGCTTGGGCTTTTCAATCCTCTGCTGCTCGTCCCAGAAGCCTCTTTGACCCATACCAGGGATGCAATTAACTATCTAAATTATAAGCTATTGTCGCCTCAACGCAAGGACTGATCCTATTTTTCGAGGTGCCCTATTGCTCCTGGCGCAGAAGTCTCGATTCTTGGTATTGATGTAGATGCGAACTGCACAGATTCGCTCGGGGCAACATCCATACTCTTGCTGTATTTCTTGGCTTATGTAATTAGGCCATCGGACTCGTTGTATGGATCCCAGCCGAACCTCTACAGAAAGACAACGCCATTTGGCGCGCAAACACTTATCTACCGCAATCGGAAGCCATCCGGGCTTGGGTACCAAACTCAACAGCAGCTCTAGCCTTGATATGAACGATGGGCCGTACCTGTCGCAAAACCAAGTTCACAATGCAATCGGGCATGCTGCGCGTGATTGAGTCCAGTAGGATGTTAAGGCACGAATCGGCTGGCTGATGCCAAGAAGCTTGTGCCACCAATTGGTCCTCAAGCCCGAAGGCATTGTGCCAGAGGTGCTAAGGGTATCGGTAGCATCAAGATTCCGCTGCAGGGAGTCAAGCAGACGGCGTATTGCGGCTTTTGTTTTGCGTCGCTGTGGCCTTATCTGTTTGGCTACATTGAGGAAAGAAGCACCTGCCCTACCACGATAATAACTGGGCTTGTATTTACGAAGTCTTAATTATTGGTTGCACAGATCATCAATGATCCGCTCGGTTGAACCCCTAGCATCATAAAGCAACTAAAAATCAGTTGGATAGGTGATGTCGGCTTGAGTGCAAGAGGCATCGATGGTGAGTACACCCTAGTGCTTGCTTATCCTCCGACCAATCTGCAAGCTTCACGAGTTCGACAATTGAAATCTGTTAGCCTGAACCAGCATCTGGATTATCAGAGTCGCCTTCATCTGGGAGTGACGCCACAGCCCCAATCACCATGGCTTCACCCCGTGCGGCAATGAATTCATTAATCCGATTTAGCTGCTCCTCCGAGAAGCGTTACTCATCAAGAAGGCTGCTCCTAGCAAAAATGAACCACCATTGATGGGGCAAATGGTGCGATGCTGGAATAGCCGGCAAAGCCAAGGGAAACTGCAATATATGCATATTCTCGGATCTGCTCAACAGTCTCCTCGTTGCTAAGGCCAATCCTCTGGTTGATGAAATATGCACCATACGCCATCCGTACAGGCTTTGCTGGGGCGCCAGTGGCGGGATTGAAGTGAGGGGCATATGTTTCTTCCAACTGTTCCCGTGTCTTGAAAGAGTAGAAGGTCACTCGGTGGCATAGTCCGTGTCCAACGTGCCGTCACAAGGCACCTGAAAAACCTTGAATGAAATCAGACCAGTATTGAGTTTCCGGTATATCTGCGGTGCTCAGCAGCTTAGGATTCATAAATTGCCCTGTACAAGACAAGTTTATCGGGTTTGATCGCTGAACCAAGCTGCGCCGCAGTCAATCTGGCTTTTTTAGGAGTCCCACTTAATAATTTAATATCTGCAATCTGAATTCAAGGGCTTCTAGAAATATTCAGAACCCCTGCGGATAACTGTACATGAGAATAATGCACTGATCTGCCCAGGATTGCTGAACCAGTATTGGACCTAGCAGTTTTTTGTGCCGCACATAGGAAATAGTTTTTTTCTTCGGGTTTGCGCAACAAAACTTAAGCCATTGCAAAGTGATTGCCAAGAATATTTTGAACGGTTATGGCTGAAATTGATGCCAGACTAGCATCTGATAGCGCCAGCTTGCAAACCTGGTTTTGCATAGACATCCTATCGCTATATTTCATTCTTTCTATATATTCTAATGCTTCTATCCAGTCTCCATTTTTGACAAGTATTACATTGATCCTGTCAAGAAGCGGTAGGCAATGGAATTTGACTAGCTCCTCCGGCATGATGGGTATTGAGCCGCGTAGCACAGCCTCAAGCATTCTATGTGTAATGCCAGTAAATCCCGGAAGGCACAGAGTAAACCAGGCTGACTCAAGTTCGCTGATATAGGAATCATAGGGCCTGGGACGAATAGATCCTGGTTGATCGTAATTCCATATAACTTCATGAGTACCTGTAATACCTTCAAACCAAGTAGATTCTCTACTTGCATTCAAGCATTTCCTAATTTTTTCTGCAAGAGGATCACGGATGGGGTTTGCTGAACCGGACCATGCAAACAAGTATCGCCGATCCCCTATGGGTATATCTTCTGCAAGGCGAGACCAGTTTTGATGAAGTATGCAGCATCTTTGGTGGGGAAAAACTCCAAAATATCGATGTTTTTTTGCGAGAATCCTACTTAGAAGATTTATATTTGCATCCAACGTCCATATTTCAGTAAATAAACTAAAGTAAGGTCTTAATATTTCCTTGGAAACTTGCTTTGCTTGCCATGCAATAGAGCTAGGTGCAAAATGCAAAAAGGCTACTTTTCTAGAAAAATTCTTACAAAAATTGCCTACCAAGGTGCGCTCTCTTGCGCCAAAGTTCCCCCTAAGCAGTACGAAACATGTCTCACCAGAAAGCGAATTTAACTCATTTAAGTTGAACTTTTCAACTATGAATGATGGATTTAAGCCGAGCCACTTTAAACAGTCTTGGCCGTCTCCATCGTTTTGGCTAACCTCTTCATTAAGCGTAATCAACCTACAGCTTATGCCCATCTCCGCGCACGCCTTCCCTACAAATATAAACCATGGATCTATTATAGGCGCGAATATTACAAGTTTAGTCATGCACGGAATGCAAAAAGGCTACTATGGAATTAACATATCATCGACCACAAACACGCACTCTCCGGAGGGTTGCTTTCGGGAAAGCACTCAACAGAAATAGCCTGGTGAGCAATTCCAAGAAGTCTCTAAGCGTATAATATCAAACCAGGAAAATTAAATACGCAGAAATCATATCAAAATCCCCAAGAATTGCGAATCGGTCAATGTTGGTTTGTCCTCATTTCGTGATGGTACAAATTTCAAAGGGACTTATGCTACTACCCATGGGGGATTGTAGCAACATTTTGTCTCTGTTCCACATTGGCTTGCCAATGGAATTTAAATTAGCATAACAGCTTGCATGGCCGTGGAGCTGCTTTAAATTGTTGCACAGTCTGGCTTGCCTGGGCTGTCAGCATGAGTTGAGGTCGGCACAATGGCTCCGTCCCAGGGCACGCAGGCTCCGCAGCCTCTACTGATCTCGGTCAGATCAGCTAACTCAAGGCGATTCCTGATGCCCGCATGCAGCGCGCGTCCGCATTCCGGCCTGGTATTTGCTGCTGCTGGGGATGCTGAAATACTGCCATAGTCTACCGGATCTGCTAAGATTAACTTTAAGAATACTTTGCTACTGGCATCACGCCGCGCTCCGTGGAGGTTTGTGGATCAAGCTCAGGGCTCCGCGTCGGTGAACTCGTCCCGCTGCTTCTTCCAAGTTGGCGTGTCAGATCTGTGACCTAACAATATTTACGATCGCTTAGATTTGCTGAGGCATAGTGTGTCTCGATCAGCTGGTGTGTGACGACAAGACTTTGCGGCGCTCGATCGTGCCCAAAGCTTGCGTTGAGTCGCTATATGGCTTGCCGCCGAATATATCTACATTGGCCAAATGACGCTCTACTCCGCTGCTCCAGGCTTGCGGATAGCCCAGGCCTGCTACGCCACCGGCGACCGTTTTCAAGACCTCCAGAAGCAGGGAGCCGATTTCCTGCTCACGGTAAAAACAACAAGAAGATGTTGCATCACCAGATCCACAGCCAGTTTCAGGGAAAGCGTCACATCCCTTTTTTGGGCAACCAATCGCGAGAGCAGCCAAGGCTGCAGCATCACCTAGACGTTGCGGGCAAAACAAGCACTAACGCACATCCGTGAAGCCTGGAGCGGAACCAGCTGGATAGTGGAGTTGGGGCCACCAGTACCCGTGACGGCAACCCCTCCTGTGCCCCTCATCCGTATTGCTT
>NZ_JAGQCQ010000048.1:0-15423 GCF_024346275.1 Cyanobium sp. BA20m-p-22 | reverse complement strand
GGCCAGGTTGCATCGGGCCGTCAGCGATAGGCGCAGCACCCCCAGCGGCCGGCCCAGTCGGTCGCTGGGGTGGGCGCGGGTGGCGACGGTTTCGGGGTGGGGGACGGCGCTGGCCATGGCCGCAACGCTAGAGCTCCTGCCCAGGCGTTAACCCCCAGCCTCTCTGTTCAACCTCTCCGTCCAGCATCAGGGCCCAGCATCAGCGGCGCCAATTTGGCCTATGGCACGGGCCGTGGCTGAATGATGGAGGTTCCACTCCCGTGCGCCTACTGCATCGGGGGAGTGGGTTGAGTTGTAGCACCCATGAGTTCATCACTTCAGGCCTTATTGGTCGTTGCCTTCTTAACGGCTGGAGTGCCCTTTGCGGCCAGGCCCCTGCGCGGGCGCGTGCCCACCATCATCCTTTATTTGATCAGCGGAATCGTGGTGGGCCCGGCGCTGCTGGGCTGGATCCAGCCTGATCCCGCAATGGACCTGCTGCGCAAGCTGGCGTTGGCGGCCGTGTTTGCCGTAATCGGCTACGAGTTCAACCTGCGCGATCTCACCGGGCCCATGGGTCGGTTGGCCATTTGGGGCTGGTTCACCACGGTGCTGACCGGCCTGCTACTGGCGCTGTGTTTGCCGGTGTCTGGCCTGGCCCGGGCACTGGCCCTGGTGATTCCGCTCAGTGCCAGTGCCTTGCCCAGTATGAAGTTCGTTCTTCAGGGCTCAGGTGAATGGGCACAGCCGTTGGGCACCGCTGCCCTCACCGCAGGGATCATGGGGCAGGTGGGTCCGGTATTGGCCCTAACACTCCTATTGAGTACCCAGCTGCCGCAGTTCACCCTCTTCAGGCTGGCCCTGTTAGCCGTGATTGCGGTTGTGCTTAGTGCCCTGCCGGGGGTGTTGCGTGTACGCGTCTCCGCCCAGGAATCATTTCAACTGGTACTGCTGCTGAGCGTGGGTTTGCTGAGCCTGTGTGTGGTTCTCGGGGTCGATATTCTCCTTGGTGGATTGCTAGTTGGCTTCGTGCTGAGGCGTTATTTGCCTGATCCCGACCAGGCGCCTGTGATCGGCCATTTCAATGCTGTTATCGATGGGTTTTTGGCTCCGCTCTTTTTGATTCTCGCCGGCAGCCGCATCAATATTAATGCTGTTGTTGCGGCCCCATTTTGGCCCTTGGTATGGATGCTGGCCTTCTTTCTGGTGCGCGGTCTTCCCCAGTTTCTACTTTATTGGAAGCAGCTTCCATCTGGCCGCCAGCGCTTTCGCTTCTCCCTGCTCGTCTCCCAGTCGCTGTCGATTCCGATCGCAGTGACCCAGATGGAGGTTGAAGCCGGCCTGATGACGTCTGAAGTTTCCGCTTTGCTCATCGGCGGCAGCGTACTTGCTGCATTGGTATATCCGAGCCTGGCTATGGCAATTAAGCCTTCACTGCCTTCGGCCGCCTCTTGAAGGTTTGAGGAAAAACCAACAGGCCGATATGGGCCCCTGGCACTGCATGGGCCTATTCATAGGCAGCTGCTTTGCCATACCCCTAGGGTTTGGCAAACGCAGGCAGTAGTAGCCATGGCGCCTGAGCTATCTGGACCGCCGGCACCAACCCAGCCACCGGCTCCAGAAGGCGCCGCCAGTGGGGGCGGCTGGCCCCTGATCGAGGGCTGGGCCCGCGCCACCCTTTCACCCACGGGGTTGCGTCTATGGCAGACCCTCAACCACAAAAGCGCCTGCCTGAGTTGCGCCTGGGGCACGGGCGGCCAGAACGGCGGCTTTCGCGACGAACTGGGTGAGCCCCTGCAGCGCTGCCTCAAGAGTGTGGAGGCGATCGGAGCGGAACTGCAGTCGGCGGTGCCAGCGGAGGTGTTTGCCGGCCGCAGCCTGGCCGAGCTCCAGCAGCTCAGCTCCGCCGAATGCGACCAGCTGGGCCGGCTCGATCGACCCCTGATTCGGCGAGCCGGCAGCCACCACTACGAGCCGATTGGCTGGCAGGAGGTGCACGACCTCAGCGCCGCGGCCTTCGCTAGGCCAGCTCCGGAGCGGGTTGCTTCCTACAGCTCCGGGCGCTCCTCCAATGAGGCCGCCTACCTGCTGCAACTGCTGCTGCGGGCCCTTGGCTCCAACAACCTGGCCGACTGCTCCGACCTCTGCCACGCCCCCTCCAGCATCGGGCTCAGTCGGGTGTTTGGCAGCGGCACCTCGATGGTGAATCTGGAGAGCCTGCAGCACGCTGATGGTGTGGTGTTGGTGGGCTCCAACGCGCCGGCCAACCACCCGCGGCTGATGAATGAGCTGATCCGCCTGCGCGAGCGCGGCGGCACGGTGATCGTGATCAATCCGGTGCTGGAGGCGGGGCTGCTCAAGTTCGGCTCGCCCGCCTTCCCGATCCGCTCGATGCTCGGCGGCGGCAGTGAGATCGCCTCCCTGTTCCTGCAGCCGATTCCCGGCTCCGACACCGCCGTGTTTCTGGGGCTGCAGAAGGCCCTGCTGGAGCGTGGCGCCATCGCCCTCGACTTCGTGAAGGCCCATGCCGATGGTTGGCAGGCCCTGATCGAGCAGATCGAGACCACCAGCTGGGAGGCGATCACGGGCTGCTGCGGCCTCAGCCGCGAGGAGCTGGAGCACACCGCTGCCCGGTTGGCTGCGTGCAAGGCGGTGGTGTTTGCCTGGGCGATGGGCATCACCCACCACGCCAACGGCACCGCCAACGTGCAGGCGATCGCCAACACGGCCGTGCTCACGGGCAACGTGGCCCGGCCGGGGGCGGGCACGATGCCGATCCGCGGCCACTCCAACGTGCAGGGCTTCGGCTCGATGGGGGTGACGGTGAATCTGCGCGAGCCGATGCGGCTGGCGCTTGAGCAGTTGCTCGGCCGGCCCCTCAGCCTCACCCGGGGCTACAACACCCGCGCCCTGATCGAGGCGGCCGCTGCCGGCGCCGTCGACTCCCTGCTCTGTTTGGGCGGCAACCTCTACGGCGCCAACCCCGACAGCCGCCAGGCCCAGGCCGCCCTTGGCCGCATCGACACGATCATCTACCTGGCCACCAAGCCCAACACCGGCCACTTCCACGGCCTGGCGGCGCGCCAGACCCTGCTGCTGCCGGTGTTTAACCGCTTCGAGACGCCCCACCGCACCACGGTGGAATCGGGCAACAACTGGGTGCGGCTCAACGAGCCCGGCAGCACCCATTTGGCTAGCGGCCAGCTGATCAGCGAGGTGGAGTTCCTGGCTGAGCTGGCCCACCGCCTGCACGGCACCGAGCCGATCGACTGGCGGCGGCTGCAGGATCCCGTGTACGTGCGCGAGCTGATCGCCCGCACCGTGCCCGGTTACGCCGCCATCGCCGAGATCGACGCCAGCAAGAAGGAATTCGAGGTGGCCGGCCGGGTGTTCCAGGGGCCCCGTTTCGCCACCGCCACTGGCCGGGCCCAGCTGGCGGTGACGCCGCTGCCCGAGCTCGGATTGCCGGATGCGGATCACTTCGGCGGCCTGGCCGCCGGCGAGCAGGGCCTGGTGCTGAACCTGATCACCGCCCGCAGTTACGGCCAGCACAACACGGTGGTCTACAAGCAGGGCGACAGCTACCGGGGCATGCCGCACCGTCAGACGATCCTGGTCAACCCAGAGGATCTGGCCGCCTGTGGGCTGCGGGCCCACCAGCGGGTGACCGTGCAGGGTGAGGCGGGCCAGCTGGATGGGATCGAGCTGATTCCCGGCTCGGTGCGCTGCGGCGCGGCTTTGATGTTTTATCCGGAGGCCAATGTGCTGATGCGGGCGGTGAACGATCCCGAGAGCGGTACGCCGGCCTTCAAGCGGGTGCCGGTGCTGTTGCGCGGCAGCTGAGGCCACTGCTCCCCTGCGTAGCCGTTGCCACCATGGCGGTGCCGGCCCTATCCGCACCACTGGCTGTGACCCTCTGGCTGCTGCCGCTCCTGGGCCTGGTGGCCTTTCTCTATGCAGCCGTGGGCCATGCGGGCGCCTCCGGCTACATCGCCGTGCTGGCCCTGGCCGGTCTGCCGGCGGAGCAGATCAAGCCGCTTGCCCTGATCCTGAACATCGCGGTGGCGGCCCAGGGCAGCTGGCAGTTCGTGCGAGCCGGCCACCTGCGCTGGCGGCTGTTCTGGCCGATGTTGCTGGCCGGCCTGCCGATGGCTTTTCTGGGGGCGCTGGCTCGATCTGCTCACGCTCTGGTTTCAGCAGTTGGTCGCACTGGTGCTGCTGGCCTCGGCCCTGCGCTTTCTCCGCCAGCCCGGCGATCCCGAGCGCTTGACGCAACCGCCGTTGATTCTGCTGGTGACTAGCGGTGCCGGGCTGGGGCTGCTGGTCGGCTTCACCTGTACCGGCGGCGGCGTGTTTCTCACGCCCCTGCTGTTGTGTTGCAGCTGGGCCTCCACCCGCCAGGCGGCAGCGGTGTCGTCGCTGTTCATCTTCGGCAACTCGATCAGCTGCCTTGCCGGCCTGCTGCTGGCCCGCCAGTCATCTGGGGCCCTGCTGCCCTGCCGTCCCAGCTGGGCTGGATGTTGCTGATGGTGCTGCTGGCCGGTGCGGTGGGTTCGCGGCTGGGTAGCCGCCACTTGCCGGTGGCTTGGATCCGTCGCTGTCTGGCCTTGGTGCTGCTGGCCGCCGCGAAGCTCCTGGGTTTCGCGGGCTGATGTTGGCGGTAGCGTTCAAGCATGGTCGCCTCCGCTGCCGAGCGTTTCACGCCGCCCACCATCCCCTGGCGTCAGTCCCTGGCGCTGGAGCCTGCTCCTGAGCTGGGTCCGGGGTTGGATCCCCTGAGGTCTGGGGAAGCCTTGGTGCGTCTGTGCGCCGAACCCGATGTGCAGGCGGTGATCGCGTTTGGTTCCCGGGCCAGGGGTGAGGCGCGCCCTGACTCAGATCTGGATCTGGCGGTGATCGTGGGCCAGCCCCAGCTCACGCCGGCCGAGAAGCTGGCCTGCTGGAAGCGCTTCAACCGAGCGCTGGGTCGGCAGGGAGTAGCTGTCGACCTAGTGGTGGCGGGCAGCGCTGATGCCGAGCGCCTGAGCGGCTCCCGTTGGCATGTGTTCGGCGATGTGGCTCGTGAGGGCCGGGTGCTGTATGTCGCCCGCTGAAGACGCCTTGCTGCTCCTGGCGATTGTGCGCCGCCATCTGCGCAGCCTGGGGCTGACCCTTGACCCTGCCTATCCCGACGAGGACTGGGGCTTCACCGCCCAGCAGGTGGTGGAGAAACTGCTCAAGGCCTGGATCGTGCTGGCCGATCGCCAGCCGCCCCGGGTCCATGACCTCGAAGATTTGGTTGCTCTGGCTGGTCAGCAGCTTGATCCCCTGCTGCTGGAGCTGCAGGTGTTTGCGGTGGAGGCCCGCTACGAGCAGGGACCCTTCCCGCTGCCGGCATCGCGGCAGGAGCTGCTGGCACTGGTCGAGGCGGAGCTGGAGCGTTGTGAGCGCGTGGTGGAGGCGGTGGGGGAGTCGGCCGGCTGACTTGGCTTAGGCCAACTGACTTGGCTTAGGCCAACTGACCAAGCTCAGGCCGGTTCACATTGCGGATGGCACGGGGATTAAGCGCCACCGCCTGGTAGGGCAGCGTCGCCAGCCAGCTCTGCAGGCGCCGTTCGCCCCGCTGCACCGCCAAGGCCAGGTGGACCCGGATCGGGGCACTGCTCGGATAGAGGCCCAGCAACGGTTGCAGCCGCTCACCGTCGTGGGCCAGCTGGAGCCTGGTCGGGCTCCCTGTTGCTGCGCCCGCCAGCAGGGCTTGTAGGGCGGCCAGGCTGAGATCCGGCATGTCCACTGGGCAGAGCAGTAGCTGCTCGTTTTGGTGATGCTGCATCAGCCGGTGTAGGGCCAGCAGCGGCCCCTCCCAGGGCGGCGGTTCGGCCAGGGCCGTCATCGGTGCGCCCGGGGCGAGCTCGAGGGCCAGCTCTTCCGCCAGCTCCAGGTGCGCCCCATGGCGGCTCAGCAGGGTGATCGGGGCGTCCAGCTGGGCCAGCAGTCGCAGCGTGCGCTCCAGCCAGCTGCCGCCCTCGGGGTGACTCAGCAGCGCCTTGTCGCGGCCCATGCGCCGGCTTTCGCCACCGCTGAGCAGGCAGCAGCGCAGGGGCGGGTTCACACCAGCAGCCCAAACTCCGCCAGGGCCCGCGGCAGGTTGCGGTGCTCGTGGCCGGGGTGGCTGAGCTTCACCAGGGCGAAGCGCTGCAGTTCGGTGAGCTCCGCCCAGCCGCCGCTGCGCAGCTCAAGGTTCAGCTGGGTGCAGGAGGCGGCCAGCACTTCGGGCAGCTGGTCGGCCTGCTGCCAGGGCTCAGCGTCGGGTCGGGGTAGGTCCTTGGCCTGGCCGGCGCTGAGGGCGCTGGTGCGCGCCTGCAGGTGCTGGCGCAACGCCTCGATGGCGGCGGGGTCATCGGGCCAGGCCAGCAGCTCAACGCGTTCTGTCTCGCTCAGCTCGCTCCAGTGCTGCAGCTTCAGCTTCACGCCGGCCAGATCGAGCTTGCGCCGCACGGCCATCGGAATGCAGCGCAGGTCGGCGGTGAAGTCGGCCTCGAAGTGGAAGCAGGTTCTGGCTAGAAGAGAGCCCAGGGGGAACTGCGGTAACAACTGCCACCATCATCGGGCGCCTTGGCTTGGTCGAATAGCCCCATGGCTACTCATCCCGCCATTCCGGCCGCCAGTCCAGCTGCCCTAGCCCAGTGCCCCTACTGCGGCGTGGGCTGCGGCCTGGAGCTGAAGGCCCCCGCTGAACCCGGCGGCATCTGGATCGCCCGCGGCGACCGCCACCATCCCTCGTCCCTGGGCCAGGTGTGCATCAAGGGCGCCACGGTGGGCGAAACCCTGCACCCCAACCGCCTCACCACGCCCCTGTGGCGTGCGCGCATCGACCAGCCCTTTGAGCCGATCAGCTGGCAGCGGGCTTTCACCATCCTGGTGGAGCGCATCGAGGCGACCTTGGCCACCAAGGGGCCCCAAGCGCTGGCGATCTACGGCTCCGGTCAGTTCCTCAGCGAGGACTATTACGCAGCCAACAAGCTGCTCAAGGGCGCCCTGGGCAGCAACAACTTCGACGCCAACTCGCGCCTCTGCATGAGTTCGGCGGTGGCTGGCTATGCCCGCAGCTTCGGCTCCGATGGCCCGCCCTGCTGCTACGACGACCTCGATCTGGCCGATCTGGTGCTGCTGATCGGCACCAATACGGCCGATTGCCATCCGGTGCTGTTCCAGCGGCTGCTTAAGCGCCGGCGAAAGGGGAATGGGCCGCGCCTGGTGGTGGTGGATCCGCGCGCCACCGCTACCAGCGATGCCGCCGACCTGCACCTGGCGATCGCCCCCGGCACCGACCTGGCCCTGCTCTGCGGCCTGGGTCATCTGTTGCTAGAGCTGGGCGGTGTGGATCAGGCCTGCGTGGCAGCCCACACCGAGGGTTTCGCCGAGCTGGAGACCCTCTGGCGGGCCTGGCAGCCGGCGCGGGCGGCGGCGGTGTGCGGCATCGCCGAGGCCGACCTGCGTCAGCTGGCCGACTGGTGGATCGCCAGCCAGGCGGCGCTCAGCCTTTGGTCGATGGGGGTGAACCAGAGCCGCGAGGGCACCGCCACCGTGGCCGGGATTTGCAACCTGCACCTGGTGAGTGGCCAGATCGGCCGCCCCGGCGCCGGACCCTTTTCACTTACCGGCCAGCCCAATGCCATGGGTGGCCGCGAGGTGGGTGGCCTGGCCCAGCTGTTGCCCGGTTACCGCGCCGTAGGTGATCCAGCGCACCGGGCCGAGGTGGAGCGCCACTGGGGCTTTGCTGCTGGCTCGATCTCGCCAGAGCCTGGCTTGGTGGTGTGGCAGCAGATCGAGGCGATGGAGCGCGGCGAGCTCGACCTCTGGTGGGTGGCGGCCACCAACCCGCTGGTGAGCCTGCCCAGCCTCGATCGGGTGAGGGCGGCGGTGGCGAACTGCCCGCTGGTGGTGTTGAGCGAGGCCTATGCCGGCACGGAAACCGAGGCGCTGGCTCACCTGGTGCTGCCGGCGGCCCAGTGGAGCGAAAAGGCTGGTGTAATGGTGAACTCAGAGCGCCGAGTCACCCTCTGCTCTGCCTTCCGCCAGCCCCCAGGCGAAGCCCGGGCCGACTGGGCGATCTTTGCGGAGTTGGGCCGGCGCCTCGGTTTTAAGGCGCAGTTCGGCTGGCCTGACGCCGGCGAGGTGTATGCCGAATTCGTGGCACTCACGGCTGGCCGGCTCTGCGATAGCAGCGGCCTTAGCCACGAGCTCCTGGCTGAGCACGGCCCCCAGCAGTGGCCCTTCCCCGCCGGCACCGCCCCCGGCGGCGGCAAGGCGCGCCTCTATGGCGATCTGGCCTTCCCTACCCCTTCCGGCAAGGCACTCCTCTGGGCCGATCCGCCCCTGGGCGTGGCGGAACCCCCCTGCGACTCCTATCCCCTGGTGCTCACGGTGGGGCGGCTGCTGGGCCACTGGCACACCATGACCCGCACGGCCCATGTGGCGCGGGCGCTCAAGGCCCACCCCGAACCGCTGCTGGAGGTGCATCCAAGCGATGCGGATCGCGCCGGCTTGGCTGATGGGGCTCTGGCCTTAGTGCGGTCGCGCCGCGGTGCGGTGTCGGTGAAGGTACAAATCACCGATCGCATCCGGCCCGGCACCGTGTTTTTGCCGATGCACTGGGGCGCCTCCCAAGGCGAGCTGGCTTGTGAGGCCAATCGACTGATGCATGAGCTGGGCTGCCCGATTTCGAAGCAGCCGGAGCTCAAGGCAGCGGCGGTGGCGCTGACGCCGGCCTGACCTAATCCACGTCGTGGGCGAAGCGGCGATATAGAAAATCGAGGGCGTGGTTGCGCAGCTGGCCGTAGCGGGGGTCTTCCTGGATGGCTTCGTAGCGACGGGGCCGCTCAAAGGGCACCTCGAGGATTTCGCCGATGCCGGCGGCAGGGCCGTTGGTCATCATCACGACTCGGTCGGCCAGAAATAGGGCCTCGTCGATGTCGTGGGTGATCATCAGCACGGTGGGTTTCTGCTCACGCCAGATAGCTAGCAGCTCTTCTTGGAGCTCCTCCTTGGTGATGGCATCAAGGGCCCCGAAGGGTTCATCCAGCACCAGCACCGCTGGTGACACGGCCAGGGCGCGGGCGATCGCTACCCGCTGGCGCATGCCCCCCGAAATCTGCCCAGGGCGTTTGGTGCGCGCCTCCATCAGGCCCACCATCTCCAGGTGGTGAGTCACAACCTCGTGCCGGCTGCCGGCAGCCAGTTCGGGCCGGGCCGCTTTGACGGCCATCTCTACGTTTTGCCACACCGTGAGCCAGGGCAGCAGGGAGTAGTTCTGAAACACCACCATCCGGTCGGGGCCGGGCCCTGTGATCGGCTTGCCTTGCAGCGTTACCGAACCGTGGCTGGGCTGCAGAAAGCCAGACACCATGTTGAGCAGGGTGCTCTTGCCGCAGCCGGAGTGGCCGATCACACAGAGGAATTCCCCCTGCCGCACCTGGAGATTGATGTCACGCAGGGCCTCAAATGGCCCGCGCCGAGACTGGAAAACCTGGCCCACGTCCCGAAACTCGAGGAAGGCAGGGCTAGAGGTAGCGGTGGTCATCGCGAGCTGGCGGCGAGTTGCTTGAGCCGGCGCTGCTCCTGCAGGAAGTGGATCAGCTCGGCGCGGAGGTGGTAATAGTCGGGGTGGTCCATCACCGTGAGCCGGTCCCGGGGGCGCGGCAGGGGCACCTTCAAGATGTGGCCGATGCCGGCTGCTGGTCCGTTGCTCAGGCACACGACCCGATCTGAGAGCAGCAGGGCTTCGT
The DNA here is from genome assembly GCF_024346275.1 of Cyanobium sp. BA20m-p-22. Taxonomy (NCBI): domain Bacteria; kingdom Bacillati; phylum Cyanobacteriota; class Cyanophyceae; order Synechococcales; family Prochlorococcaceae; genus Cyanobium; species Cyanobium sp. BA20m-p-22. The sequence goes on along the minus strand of NZ_JAGQCQ010000048.1, from coordinate 5,677 downwards.
CAACGTCGTGGGTGACCATCACGGCGGTGAGCCCCGATTCCTGGCAGATCTGCATCAGCTGCTGCTGCAAATTGCCGCGGGTGAGGGCGTCGAGGGCGCCAAAGGGTTCATCGAGCAGCAGCAGCTTGGGCCGGATGGCCAGGGCCCGAGCAATCGCCACCCGCTGCTTCATGCCGCCAGAGAGTTCGGCTGGAAATTTGTTGGCGGCGGCGCTGAGATTCACCGTCTGGATGTTGCGCTCAACAATCTCGCGCCGCTCCTGGTTGCTTTGGGAGGGGTAGACGGTGTTTACGGCAAGGGCGATGTTTTGGCGCACCGTGAGCCAGGGCAACAGCGAATAGTTCTGAAACACCACCATGCGATCAGGGCCTGGATCGGTCACCTGACGGCCATTCATCAAGATGCCGCCCTCGCTGGCCTGGTCGAGCCCGGCCAGCAGGTTGAGCAGGGTGCTCTTGCCGCAACCCGAGTGGCCAATCAGCGACACAAATTCGCCTGCGGCGATATCGAGATTGATGCCCTGCAGAGCTACGTAGCGGCCGCCGTCATCGAGGGGAAATACCTGGGTAACGGCATCGACGCTGATCAGTCCAGCTGGAGTGGTCATGTCAGGCGGCTCCCTTGCTCACCTTGCGACCCACCCAGGCAACTAGGCGATCCAGTAGCAGGCCCACCACGCCCACATAAATGATCGCCAAGATTATTTGGCTTGAGCTGGCATCGCCGCCGGCGTTGTATGCGTCCCAGATGAAGTAGCCGATGCCGCCGTCGGCCTTCAGCATCTCTGCGGCCACGATTGCCAGCCAGGCCAGGCCCACGGCGATGCGCAGGCCGGTGAACACGTAGGGCACCGTGGCTGGAATCACGATGTTGCTGATGTAGGCCCGCTTGCTAAGGCGCAGCACCCGGGCCACGTTGGTGTAGTCCTGGGGGATCTCCTGGATACCCACAGCCGTATTGATAATGATCGGCCAGATCGCCGTGATGAAGATCACAAATACCGCCGAGGTATTGGCGTTTTGAAACACCATCAGTGAAATCGGAAACCAGGCCAGCGGCGGCACGGTGCGCAGCACCTGCACCACCGGATCAAACCCTTTGCCGGCGAAGCGGTTTAGGCCGAGCAGGCCGCCGACCGCAACTCCTACTACGGCCGCTAGGCCGTAGCCCACAGCTACCCGTTGCAACGAGATCAGGATCTGCCAGCCCAGGCCCTTGCTGGTGCCACCGTCATCGAAAAACGGCTGGCTGATGTAGGGATCCCAGGTATCGATCAGCACGTTTATCGGACCAGGCAGTCGCGCAGCGCCTAGGGCGCCCGAAAGCAACTGCCAAACCAGCAAAAAGGCACCGATGCAGAGCAGGTAGGGCAGGATTTGGGGCAGTGCTGGCAGCAGCCGGAGCCGGCGAGAGCGCCGGCCCGGGGAAGCGGTGCGGTTCACGGATGGTGGGAGTTGGAACGGGGAGTTTGCTAGGCGTTGAAGCTCACTTCATCGCTTTGATTGCTAGGGCATTTAGGTAGGCCTTGGGATTTTCCGGATCAAATACCACACCGTCGAAGAAGCTTTCCTTGCCGCGTGAATCGCTGGAGGGAATGGCCTTTTCCTGGTCAATCGCGGTGGCGGCTTCCTTCCAGAGATCAGCTCGATTCACCTTGTTTACCAAGGCATCGATATCGGTGTCCGAGGGTAGGTAGCCCCAGCGCATGTCTTCGGTAACGAACCACTTGTCATGGCTCTTGAAGGGGAAGGAGGCCTGTTCGCTCCAGAAGCGCATTCTCAGAGGGCTGTTTTTAACAACGCGGCCGTCGCCGTATTCGATGTCGCCGGCCAGACGGGGTTTGATGTCTGCCACGCTGGCTTTGAAGTATTTGTCCTTGGCTGTGATTTCACAGAGTTCATCAAGGTTTGCTGGATCTTCACACCAGATCTGGGCTTCCTGAACGGCCATCAGCAGGGCTTTAGCGGCCTTGGGGTTTTGATCAACCCAGTCGGCCCGCATTGAGAAGGCCTTCTCGGGGTGGTTTTTCCAGAGTTCGCCGGTGACGGCGGCTGTGTAACCCAGTTTCTTGTTCACCAGGCGCTGATTCCAGGGCTCACCAACGCAGAAGGTGTCCATGGTGCCGGTCTGCATGTTTGCCACCATCTGGGGGGGTGGCACCACTACCAGGTCGGCATCCTTATTGGGATCAATGCCATTGGCGGCGAGCCAATAGCGCATCCATAGGTCGTGGGTGCCGCCGGGGAAGGTAACGGCCGCTTTGAATTTCTTGCCCTTAGCGCTGGCCTGTTGCGTTGCTTTTGCCAAGCCTTCTTTGTTGTCGATGCTGAGCTTGTTAGCCAGGTAGTCCTTCGACACCGACAGCCCCTGGCCCTGCAGGTTTAGCCGCGCCAGGGTGTACATCGGCAGGGGCTGCTTGGTCTTGGTGATCGTGCCGGCAGTTAGCAGTAGCGGCATAGGCGAGAGGATGTGGGCGCCATCAATGCCGCCGCCGCTGCTACCTAGCTCCAGGTTGTCGCGGGTCGCGGCCCAGGAGGTTTGCTTCACCACCTTCACCTCGGGCATGCCGTGCTTGGCAAACAAACCCTTCTCCAGGGCAATGATCAGGGGCGCAGCGTCGGTGAGGGCGATGAAGCCCAAGGTGGCAGTCTTCAGCTCAGGTGCATCCGCACCACCGGCCTGACTTGTTGTTTGATTTTCAGATTTTTTGCTGGGGCTGCCACAGGCGGCTAGCCAGATGGCTCCAGCTGCCGAACCGGCGGCGGTGATTAGAAACTTGCGGCGCGAAAGGTTGGACATGGCTGGATTGGGATGGGCCGGAGTGGCGGCAACTGCACTCCGGACGGGCTCCACAAAGAAGCGCACCGAACCGGTCTAAAAATCGAGCCGGCGCACAAGCTGACCGACCCAATTACAAGACCACGGCTGGCTTCAACTTGAGGGTTGCAATTGCTACCGATTGCCGCTTTCGCTGGGATTGGCCAGGGTTTGCCGCAGTCGCTCGCCGCACCTCGAGGCGAGTAGAGCTCGCGCTTGCTCGAGGGCGTCAGCAAGGTTTTCGAAGCGATCAGCCAGCCAGAGGTAGGCCCCCAGATTCCAGAGCAGCGGTGCGGCCAGGGGGCCTTCGCCACCGAGGGCGGCCAGTGCTTGCTGCTGCCAGGTTTCCAAGTTTTCCCAGGCGATTTCATCGCCGTGGAGGCCGTGGTCCCGGGGGTGCACGAGCAGCCGCTCCAGCGAGCCCTGGCGGACCCGGGCGGTGATGCCAGCCCGGCTGGTGGGTAGGTCGGTCGACCCCTCCAGGCCCTTCACGGTGAGCACCTCGGTTTCACCGGCGGTGGCCAGGGCCTCCCAGGCCCGTTTTTCGGTGGGGGGATGGACGAAACCACTCACTAGTAGGTGGTCGCCGCAGTGGGGGGTCCAGAGCAGTTCCAGGCTGGCCACGGGGGGGCGCTTGCCAATTTCATCGCGCACCGGCAGCAACCTTTCCGCAGCTGGGAAGTGGTCGGGCTGGTGGGTGAGGCCCAGGTGGTGGGTGCTCAACCGTTGCTGCAGTGCGGCGAGGCTGAGCCCACGCCATTCAATGCCGAGGGCGGAAAAAAGCTCGGCCAGGGTGACGCCGTACTTAACCGGCATCGGGTCGCCGCCGTGCAGCACCACCGGGATCTCGGCGCCGGCTAGCACTAGGGCGAGCAGGGGCAGCAGGGGGGCGGTGCGGCTGCGGCCGTCGTAGGGCACGCCGAAACAAATGGCCTGGCGGCCAGGGGTCTCCAGCTTTGGGCCGTGGCTGCGGTAGCTATCGAGCATGCCGGTCAATTCGATCGGCAGCGGCCGGCGAATCCGGTGGGCGATCAGGAAGGCTCCAAGCTGCGCATCGCTTGCCTGACCCTGGAGCATCAGGTCCATGGCGTCGCGGGCCTCATCGCGGCTGAGGCCCGTGCTGGTGTGCTCACCGCTGCCCACCTTGGCAATCAGTTCGCGAAAGCGGGCCCGTTCGGGGCCGAGGGCTTCGAGGCGCTGCAGGCGTCTGAGCTCTGCCTCCGCCTCTGGAGCTGCGGATTGTAGCGGTTGCGACACAGGAAGCGACTCGCACTGCAGACAATTCCAATTGTCTCCCTGCGGGGAGCTTTTTTCCCATTTCTGTTTTCCGGCGGCGTAGCTCTCATCGGCGCTTGCTCGGATCCACCTTGCGGCTGTGTGGCGGCAGGGCGGACATGCCGAGGTTGTTCCGTGTTTCGAGATTCCGCCCCATGACTAGCTCCACCATTTCTGCGGCCAGCCAGCCGCCCCTCAGCAAAATCGAGCAGGCCAAGGCCGAGCTCTGCGGCTTGGAGTTGGCGCCCCGGCTTGCCGAAATGGGGCGTGAAGGCTGGGAAGCACTCGACGAAGCCACGCTCACGATCCGGCTCAAGTGGCTGGGGATCTTCTTCCGGCCTGTGACGCCCGGGCGCTTCATGTTGCGGCTGCGGCTGCCCAACGGCGTGATCAGCGCTGAGCAGCTGGAGCTGCTGGCTGAGGCGATCGATCGCTGTGGCGAGCACGGCAGTGCCGACATCACCACCCGCCAAAACCTGCAGCTGCGGGGCCTGCTGCTGGAGGACATGGCGCCGCTGATGGTGGCGCTGGAGACCTTGGGGCTCACCAGCCGCCAGTCGGGCCACGACAACCCCCGCAACATCACCGGCAACCCGCTGGCGGGCATTGACCCAGAGGAGATCGTCGACACCCGCCCCCTGGTGGAGGCGATTCAGGCGCGGCTGCTGGGGCCGGCCGGTCCCCGCAACCTGCCGCGCAAGTTCAATGTGGCCGTGGGGGGCGCACCAGATAGCTTTCTGCTGCACAACGACCTGGCCTTCCTGCCGGCCGAGCACAACGGTGAGCTGGGTTTCACGGTGCTGGTGGGGGGCTTCTTTTCAGCTCAGCGCAACGAGTTGGCGGTGCCCCTGGGACTGTGGCTGCGGGCGGAGCAGCTAGCCGACTTCACCCTGGCGTTGTTGCATCACTACGAGCGCGCAGGCAACCGGCAGCAGCGCAACAAAAGCCGGTTGATGTATCTGATCGACGAGCTCGGGATCGATGCCTACCGGGCTGAGCTGGTTGCAGCCTTTGCCGAACCCGTGCTCAGCCACGCTGGCTCCCACCTGGTAAACCGCGCCCCCCGCTCGGGCCTGGGCGTGCAGGCCCAAAAGCAGGAGGGGCTCCACTGGGTGGGGCTGCACGTGCCGATGGGCCGGCTGGACGCGGCTTCGATGTTGGAGCTTGCCGCTTTGGCGCGCACCTATGGCAGCGGCGAGCTGCGTCTCACCGAGGCCCAGAACGCCTTGATCGTTGATGTGCCCGGCGATCGCCTCGAGGCCCTACTGGCTGCACCCCTGCTGCAGCGCTTCCGCCCCGACCCTTCGACCCTGCAGGCCGAAGCGGTGAGCTGCACCGGCAACGCCTACTGCAGCTTCGCTTTGATCCCCACCAAGGGCGTGGCCCAGCAGGTGCTCGAAGAGCTGGAGCAGCGCATCGAATTGCCTGAGGCGGTGCGCATGCACTGGACCGGCTGCCCCAATGCCTGCGGCCAGCCCTACATGGGTCAGATCGGGCTGATGGGGGCGAAGGCCCGTAAGGATGGTCAGATGGTGGAGGCGGCCAAGATCTTTCTTGGCGGCTCCATGGGCGCCGAGCCCAAGCT
>NZ_JAGQCQ010000047.1:0-15459 GCF_024346275.1 Cyanobium sp. BA20m-p-22 | reverse complement strand
ACTGGTTTGACATGGGCCCAGAGCCCCACTTCTGCGCCCTGCGCTTCTTTGACAACCCCGAAGGCTGGGTGGCCCAGTTCAGCGGCGACCCAATCGCCGAGCGCTATCCGCGCCTCGACGAACTATCGGCACCTCGACGAACTTGAAGATTTGATTGGGCTTAAAAGCCCCCAGCGAAGCTACTTTTTGGCTCCCCGGGGCTGCGCAGAGCCAATCACTGCAGAGGCTCAGTGATGCACGCAAGGCCACCGATCTGGTCTGCCCCGAGAGCTGCAGGGAGTAATCCCGATTGGGTTGCCACGCAGGCCTTCTCATGTTGCGGGGCGGCATCCGCCCGTCGGCTTCAGTTCTCCGCCAGCAGCAGTGGCTTGCTCCTCTGGCTCAGCGAGGAGGGCTGGGGTTACGGCCCCCGTTCATCGCACTTCAACGGGGTCCAAGCAGGCCACCACGCTGCTGGGCAGAGACGATTCCGGTTGACTGGGGCGGCTGACCTCCTCCCGAAGGGGCCGGGCCTCGCGAACACCCCAGGATCGCCAGAAAAGGCGAAATGAAGTTATTATATTGCTCAGATCGTCAAAAATGGCGACATACTGCCCTGTGTTGGATGCCCATCCAGCGTCTGATGAGCGATGAGGCCCTCCTGCAGGAGCTGGGGCAGCGCATCGCCCGTCTCCGCCTGGAGCGGAACCTCAGCCAGGCTCAGCTGGCGGAGCAGGCGGGCATCTCCAAGCGCACTCTGGAGAGGCTGGAGGCCGGTGCCGCAGCCACCCAGCTTTCGCTGTTCCTGCGCGTGCTGCGTCAGCTGGATCTTCTGGAGCGGCTTGAGCTGCTGCTTCCCGAGCCGCAGCCCTCACCTCTGGCCCTATTGGAGCAGCAGCAGGCCACGCGCAAGCGCGCCAGTCGCCGCCGCGTCGCCAAACCGGCCAGCTCCTGGAGCTGGGGGCAGCCATGACCGTGGCGGCAGTTGAACTCTGGGGCACCCGCATCGGTGCCGTGGCCCTCACCGATTCCAATGGTGTCGCCTCCTTCGAATATGAGCCCTCGTTCCTGGCCAGTGGCATCCAGTTGGCACCCCTGATGATGGCTCTGGCGGCGCGGGTCTACAGCTTTCCTGAACTGCAGCGCCGCACCTTTCGCGGCCTGCCCGGCCTCCTCGCCGATTCCCTGCCGGATCGCTTTGGCAACAACCTCATCAACGCTTGGCTGGCCCGCCAGGGCCGAACGCCGGAGAGCTTTGATGCCGTGGAGCGCCTCTGCTACACCGGGCAGCGGGGGATGGGAGCCCTCGAGTTCAAGCCCGTCCAGGGGCCCAGCGCCCAAACCAGCGGGGCCATCCAGATCGCTGAGCTCGTGGCTCTGGCTTCCGAGATCCTTTCGCAGCAGCAGGGGCTTGCCACCTCCTTCCAGGGCCCCGAGCGGGAGGAAGCCCTGCAGACAATCCTGCGGGTGGGCACCTCCGCCGGGGGCGCCAGGGCCAAGGCGTTGATCGTCTGGAACGCCAGCACCGGGGAGGTGCGCTCCGGCCAGCTGGAGGCGCCACCGGGTTTCAGCCACTGGTTGCTGAAATTTGATGGAGTGAGCGGCAACAAGGACAGGGAACTTGAAGATCCCCAGGGCTATGGCCTGATTGAACTCGCTTACAGCCGCATGGCCCGCGCCGCAGGGATCACCATGACCGACTGTCGGCTGTTAGAGGAGAACGGCCGGCAGCATTTCATGACACGACGCTTCGATCGCGATGACGCCGGCAACAAGCTGCACATGCAGTCGCTCGGAGCTCTGGCCCACTTCGATTACAACGAACCTGGCAGCTACAGCTATGAACAGGCGTTTCTCGTGATGCGGCAACTCCAGTTGCCAATGCAAGCTCTCGAAGAGCAATACCGGCGGATGGTGTTCAATCTGATCGCTCGCAACCAGGACGATCACGTCAAGAACATCGCCTTTCTGATGGATCGTGATGGCCAGTGGTCGCTTTCCCCCGCCTTCGACATCACCTGGAGCTTCAATCCCGCTGGCGACTGGACGGCCACCCATCAGATGTCTGTAAATGGCAAGCGTGATCAGTTCACCCGTGCCGACCTCCTGGCTGTCGGCCGCTCAGCCCAGCTGAAGAGGGGGCGAGCTGAAGCGATCGCTGAAGAGGTGATCGCCGCCGTTCGCAACTGGCCGCTCTATGCAGCTGAAGCAAACGTGAGGGAGGAGAGCTGCAGCCAGATTCAGGCCAGCCACCGCCTCACTCTGTAGCAGCAGTAACGCCCCTCAGCTCCAGCCATGATCCGCCAGATACGACGAAAGAGCCCAGAAGATGGCCGCAACTCGCCTCAAGTGGCGAATAACGCTCTTAGGTCGGCGGTGTTGCCGGGCAGCCGGGTGAACGTCGCCAACCGGCAGCAGCCCTCAGAGCGGCACCCCATAAGGCTTGCCGCACAGAGGCCTCTACCGCTCCGCGGGGCTACGGCTACATGGTGCGTGGAGGGGCCATAGCCACGGCGGCATCAACGGCGTTGCCACCCTGCTCCAGCACCCGCAGGCCCACCCGGGTAACCAGCGGCGAGCTGGAGCTGGCCATGGCAAGCCCGGCAAATACGGGCGAACGCCGATGCAGAAAAGCAGGGCTGAGCAGGGCAGGACAAGTGTTGGAGAAACTTTGACAGGCCCGCCAATCAGCGAAGACAGGTGCACTGAACTGCTCTGTTGTTTTGGGCAGCGGGGGATTCGGCTACCAAGAGTTAGGCGAGTTCCGCCTGGGAACGCCTAGTGCACAGTTTTAGGGTCCCAACTCCACCCCTACCGAGTGCATCCGCACCTGGGCGGGATCGGCCCTGGGGCCATCCAGGGCCGTTCGCTCTACGGCGGCCAGCTGCTCCTGCCGGGTCGACGTGGCTTCCCGCCCGTAGCGGCCTTCCCCCAGCAGCCAGTAGAGCCCGAAATGGCGCGCTTCGCTGGCCAGCAGCTCGCCATACAGCGCCCGCAGCTCGGCATCGGGGCTATGGGCCGCCAGCAGGGCCATGCGCTCATGGCTGCGGGCCTCGATCAGGCCGGCCACCAGAAACGAATCCAGCATCCGCTCGGGCTCGCCCTTGCGCACTGCCGCCGAGAGGGCGGCGCCATAGCCCGGCGCCGGCAGGGGCCGCAGGGCGATGCCACGGCGCTGCAACAGCTGCAACACCTGCTCGAAATGCTCCAGTTCCTCGCGGGCCAGGGGGCTGAGCACCTCCCCCAGCTGCCCATCGCTGGGATAGCGGAACATCAGCTGCAGAGCTACGCCGGCGGCCTTGCGCTCACAGTGGGCGTGGTCGATCAGCACCAGATCCGAATGGGCGATTGCCTGGGCCAGCCAGGTGGCACTGCTGGGGGCAGCCAGCCATTTCACCCGGGCAGGGGCGCTCAAGCCGCACCACGCAGATGGGCCACCAGGCCCTCCAGGGCCAGGGTGTAGCTGGTGGGTCCGAAACCGCAGATCACCCCCACGGCCCTGTCGGCCAGGGTGGAATGGTGCCGGAAGGGCTCACGGGCGTGGGTGTTGCTGAGATGCAGCTCCACAAAGGGGATCGCCACCGCAAGCAGGGCATCCCGCAGGGCGATCGAGGTGTGGGTGTATGCCGCCGCATTAATCAGGATGCCGTCCACGCAGCCGCGGCCCTGGTGGATGCGGTCCACCAGGGCACCCTCGTGGTTGCTCTGGAAGCAGTCCACCAGCGCGCCGAGCTCCCCTGCCCGCTGCTGCAACGCGCCATTGATCTGGTCGAGGGTCTGACTGCCGTAGAGCCCCGGCTCGCGCGTACCGAGCAGGTTCAGGTTGGGGCCGTGGAGGACAAGCAACTGCATGGCAAGGGGAGGGGTTCTAAGCGTGTCCGGCTGGTAAGTTCTTGGGGTGTGGTTCGGGTCGGTGCCCGAGTGGTTAATGGGGGCGGACTGTAAATCCGCTGGCTCTGCCTACGTTGGTTCAAATCCAACCCGGCCCACCTTCCACATGCCCTTGTAGCTCAGTGGTAGAGCACTCCCTTGGTAAGGGAGAGGTCACGAGTTCAAATCTCGTCAAGGGCTTACAAAAAGAGGGGCTGGCACCGCTCCTCAAGCAAGATTGGACCATCGGCTTCACCTGGGTGACCCTCCGCTGCCTGATCGTGGAGGACCAGGTCATGTTCCTGCAGCTGCTCTGCAAAATGCTGCAGGGGGTGCCGGGGTTGGAGGTGGTGGGTTCCGCCACGAATTGCCATGCCGGCTTTGAAGCCTGTCGCAAACTCCGCCCAGAGGCCCTGATCCTCGATCTGGCCCTGCCCGACGGCGATGGCCTGGGGGTGGCCCGCTTCCTGCGGCTGCTCCGACCCGAGGCGAAGGCGCTGGTGCTCTCGGCCCAGGCCAGCAGCTTTGTGTGCCCGGAAGAGCTCGAAGCGATGCTGGTGGGGGTGGTGGATAAAACCTCCACCTACGAAACCCTGCGGAATGTGATCGAGGCAGCCCTGCTGCAAGAGACGCCTCAGGCCGCCGAATCAAACGGGCCAGTGGCCTCTCTCACCCCACGCCAGCGGCAGATCTTCAGCCTGATCGGCCATGGCCTCAGCAACAAGGCGATCGCCCACGCCACCGGACTGGCAGTTGCCACGGTGGAAACCCACCGCAAGGCCATTGCTCGCCGCCTCAACTGCAGCGGAGCTGAGTTGGTGCGCCGGGCAGCCCTGGATCTGGGCCCGGTGCCATGAGGGGCAGGGGACTGCGCCACCGAATCGTCTGGGCGACGAGTCTGCAGCTGCTGCTGGTGAGTGGGGCGGTGGGCGGCTTGGCCTATTTCAGCGGCCAACGCGGGGGCTTTGGCCTGGCCGAGGCCTACCGCCAGCAAGACGCCATCACCGACCTTTCTGAGCAGCTCTCGGGCCGCCTGGCGGCACCGCAGCTGATCAACAGCCTCAACGTGCTCGCCATCCAGCAGGGCCAGCTCTCCTTAAACGACTTCGACGCCATGGGGCAGCGCTTCTGGAGTCAAATGCAGCTCTTCCCCGTGGGCTACATCAACTACGGCAGCGTTCGAGGGGAATTCCTCGGGGTGGAAAGGCTCGACAGCGGCGCCTTTGTGATCAACGAAGACGCGTTTGCCAGTCCCCTCGGCAAGGGCACGATGGGCGTCTACGCCATGGGGGCAAAGGGACAACGGGGCGCCCTGCTGGAGTCAATTCCAGGCATGAGCGACAGCCACGAGGAGGCCTGGTATGTGGAGACGGTGAAGGCCGGCCAGCCCACCTGGAGCTCGATCTACCAGTGGGAAGACAAGCCCGAGGTGCTGGCGATTGCCTTTAATCAACCCCTCTACGGCCCTGGGCGCCAACTACTCGGCGTCATCGGCGTCGACTTCGTACTCAGCCAGCTCAACACCTGGCTTGAAGAAGTCTGGAAAGACAGGAGCGGCTTCGCCTTGATCGTGGAACGAAACGGCACGGTCGTGGCCAGCTCCCGGCCTGGCCTGACCAGCACAGGCACGGGCTCTAAAACCAAACGAGTGCGGCTGGAGCAACTGCCCGATCCCCTGGTGCGGGCCACCCTCCGCCGCCTGCAGGAGCTGGGTGGCCTCGCTGCCCCCAGCTCCCTAGCCAACACCCAGACCGTGCAATACAGGGGCAACACCTATCTAGTAGGCCTCCATTCCTGGGGCCAGGCGGAGAAGCTCGACTGGCTGCTGATCACAGCCCTGCGCTCAGATCAGATCGTGCAGGCCAGTCAGCACTACGCCCTGATCGCCCTGCTGCTGAGCCTGGGGGCGGTAGCCACCGCGGTGCTGGTAACGATCCGGGTGAGCGACTGGCTGCTGGCGCCGCTGGAGCTGCTGCGCCTTCGCTGCCAGAGCGCCTCCGAGCAGGTGGGCCAGGGGGACGCAAACCTTGTATTTGAAGCGGGGCTGCCCAAGGACAGCGCCAGAGAAATAGAGGCCGTTTCCCAGGCGTTCGGAGCCCTGGTGGAGCGGCTGAGCCAGGCCCGGCGACAACTCGCTGAAGCCATCGAACGGGAGCGACTCAAGGACGCCCAGACCGTGTTGGTGCTGGAAGACAAGCTCAAAAGCAGCCTGCAGGCCGCAGCCGTTGCCCACGAAATCAACCTGCCCCTCAGCACCCTGCTACTGAACAGCAAATTGCTGCTGGAGCAGCAAGAAGCTCCCCTGCCCACCAACCTGAACGAGCATCTCCAGGCGATCGCCAGCGACGCCGATGAGGTCGTAACGACGATTGAAAAGATGCGCACCCTGCTGCGCAATGTGCAGACCCACCAGCGGCGTCTCAACCTGGCCAACGTGGCCCGCAGCGCCCTGCTCTACGCAGGCCCGAGCCTCAAGGCCGCAGGCATCACGGTGCAGCGCGAGGGCCTCGAAACCAGCCTGGCGGTGCTGGGGGATGCGGCCCAGATCCAGATCGCAGTGGTCAACCTGCTGCGCAATGCCCTTGAAGCGCTGGAGACAGCCGGCCCTGCTGCAGCCAGCCCCGCCACCATTGCGGTGCGGCTGCAAAGCGAAGGCGACACGGTGGTGCTCAGCGTGGCCGACAACGGGCCGGGGTTCCAGGCACCGCAAACGGCCCTGGCACCCCTGGAAACGAGCAAAGCCAATGGCAGTGGCCTGGGCTTGTTTGTGGTGCAGACCACCATGGAAAACCATCGCGGCTCCCTGACCATTGGCCGCTCCAGCCTGGGCGGCGCCGAAGTGCGACTGATTTTTCCCGCCGCTCCGGCCCTGCCAATTACCCAATAGGGGGTAGGAGGCTATCGGTGAGTGTGCACAAATCCATAAGATCGCATCTCTGCGCAGCAGAAGAATGCGCGACATCCTGCTAGACGGATTGCCAGTTCTGGATCTGCTGGAGATCACTGCCAGCACTTCGGTTGTGGCGGCCCTGACCAACTGCGACCAAAGCTCCGTTTCGCGCCTGCACCGCCGCGTCAGCGATCAGCTCGGCCTGGATTTCCGCAAAACCAACGGCCAGTACCGGGCCCACGCCAACCACGCCGTCTTGGCCTCCCTGCGGCAAGCCTCCCAGCTGCTGCGCCTTGGCAGGGGCCGGCTGCAATGGCAGGGCACCCCCCGGAATGTCCAGGCTCTCCAATCGATGGGAGGGCGCACCCTGGAGCTGGTGCGCGAGCGGGTGCTGGATCTGGCCGTGGTCAACGGCCTCGACACCCTGCCACCGGGTTGGGAGGACAGCAGCAAACCCTTTGCCTTCTGCGATCTGGTAGCCATTGGTCTGGTGCGTTATCCGATCCAGCCCAGCGGCAGGGGCACCAACCTCGATGCAGTGGTGCTGCGCCAGGAGCATTTGGAGCGGCCGGCAGTGCAGGCCTTGATCAGCCAAATCCGCGCTGTTTACCTGCGCGAATATGGGCAAGTGCCCGAGCTGGCCTGGCTCTAAGCAGCAGCAGTCGATGCCAAGGGGTAGTTCAGTCTGGGAATAGCTCTGGGAATAGCTGTTGTTGCCTATGACCCCTAACCCACTTCTGACCACCCCGATTGCCGCCATGCGGGCACCGGTGACCGCCGGCCTAAGCCGCAGCCTTGCTTGGCGGCTGGAGCAGCTCGATCGTCTAGAGGGGCTGCTGCGCGACCACGAGGGGGAGGTGCTCGAGGCCCTGGCCGCCGACCTGGGCAAACCGCCCCTGGAGGCCAACTTCGAACTGGTGGGGGTGCGCAAAGAATTGGCCCACACCCGCCGGCAGCTGAAGGACTGGATGGGGCCAAGGCCTATCGGCCTCGATCTAATTCTGCGGCCCGGCCAGGCCTGGATACAGGCCGAACCCCTGGGCTGCGTGCTGATCATCGGGCCCTGGAACTACCCCTTCAAGCTTTGCCTGCAGCCGCTGGTAAGCGCCCTGGCCGCGGGCAACACCGCCGTGCTCAAGCCGTCCGAACACGCGCCAAGCACCGCCGAGCTGCTGGCCCGCTCCATCCCACAGGCCTTCTCCGCCGAGGTGGTGCAGGTGGTCAGCGGTGATGGGGCCGTGGCCGCCGCTCTAATTGAACAGCAGTTCGACCACATCTTCTTCACCGGCGGGGGCCGGGTGGGGCGGTTGGTGCTGGCCGCAGCAGCCCGCCACCTCACGCCGGTCACCCTGGAGCTGGGGGGCAAAAACCCGGCGATCGTGCTGGCCGACGCCGACATCGCCACCACCGCCAGGCGCCTCGCCTGGGGCAAGGGGCTCAATGCCGGCCAGAGCTGCGTCGCCCCCGACCACCTGCTGGTTCAAAGCCAGGCGCGCGCGGCCCTGGTGGCGGCCATCGCCGCCGAGTGGGTTCGCTTCTACGGCGCCGATCCCCTGGCCAGCGTGGATCTGGGCTGCATCGTCAACGACGCCCAGTTCAGTCGGCTCGAAGAGCTGCTGGCCGGCGCCCGCAGCCGGGGGCAGGTGCTGGCAGGCGGACGCAGCGACCCCGCCCGTCGGCGCATCGAACCCACCCTGGTGGCGGTGGAGAGCGGCGAGGATCCGCTGATGCAGGCGGAGCTGTTCGGTCCAATCCTGCCGGTGCTCAGCGTGGCCAACCTGGAGGCAGCCTTGGCCGAGGTGCGCAGCAGGCCCAAGCCCCTGGCCCTCTATCTGTTCAGCCACGACCGCACCGCCCAACAGCGCACCCTCACCACCACCAGCTCCGGCGGCGTCTGCTTTAACGACGTCGTGCTGCAGGAGGTTGCCGCTGCCCTGCCCTTCGGCGGCGTGGGGGAAAGTGGCATGGGCACCTACCACGGCAGGGCGGGCTTCCTCACCTTTTCCCACCAGCGGGCGGTGCTGCGCCGGCCCTTCTGGCTGGATCTGCCCTTCCGATACCCCCCCTATGCCGGGAAACTGGCCCTAATGAAGTGGTTGCTGGGCTGATCCAGGCCTGGCCGATCAGCAGCTTTGATGCACCGATCGGCCAACGGCACTGGATCGGCCTAGGCAGGCCCCTTAACGTTCGGGGAGCTATCTGTAGTGTTCATGCGTAGATACCTCGTCGCCCTGGCCCTAGCGATGGTGTTGCCGTTGCCTGGTCTGACGGACGTGGTGGTCAAACCAGGCGAAACCCTCTCGGAGATCGCCGAGCGCAATGGGGTCAGCCTGACCCAGCTGATGCAGGCCAACGGCATTACCAACCCAAACCTGGTGGTGGCCGGCCAGAAGCTGGTGCTGCCAGGAGCCCGCCGGGCCGGTTCGGCGGGCTCCAGCGTCACGGTGCGCCCAGGCGACACCCTCTCGACCATCGCCGCAGCCAATGGCGTCAGCCTCACCCGTCTGATGCAGGCCAACGGCATCTCCAACCCAAACCTGGTGATCACCGGTCAACGGCTTGTCATTCCCGGCGCCCGCAACACCGCTGCCGCCCCGGCCCCTAAGCCCCTGCCCACCGCCAGATACACGGTGAAAAGTGGGGAAACGCTCTCGGAAATCGCCAATCGCTTCGGCACCAGCACCGAACGGCTGATGCAGATCAACCGGATCAGCAACCCCAATCTGGTGGTTGCCGGCACCCAACTGGCCATCCCAGGGCGGCAGACCGCCGCGGTTGCCCCAGCCAAGGGCCCTGCTCCGCGCAACACGAAGGAACATGTGGTGCGCAGTGGTGAGAACCTCTCCACCATCGCCGACAACTACGGGGTTCCCGTGGAGCGACTGATTGCAATCAACAGGATCGACGACCCCGACCTGGTGATCTCCGGCACCCGCCTGAAACTGCAGGCTCCCCCACCGGTAACGGCCAAGCCAACGGCCAAGCCAACAGCCAAACCAACCGCCACACCGGTGGCCCAGGCCAAACCAACCGCCAAACCGGTGGCCCAAGCCAAGCCCACAGCAAAACTGCCCCCCAAGCCGGCAGCCACCGTCACCCCCGGCCCCAAACCCGTCGCCAAGGAATCTTCCTCGCCGGCCCCAACCACCACAACCACCACAACTGCTAGTTCCCCCACCAAGCCATCACCAGCTCAGCCAGTGGCCCAAGCCCAACCCACCAGCGCGGCCACTATTGCTGCAACTACTGCTGCCAAGCCCCCTGCCAAAGCCAAACCGGTGGCTGAGGCCAAGCCAGTGATCGAGACCAAACTAGTGGCTGAGGCCAAACCGGTGATCGTGGCCAAGCCGGTGGCTGAGAAGGCCCTGGTCAGCGTCAAACCGGCCGCAGCCAAAATTGCAACGGCCACCGCTGCTCCGAGCAAAGTCGCCGCCAGCAAGCCCAAGGGACCCGACTGGCGCAGCTACGGGCCCCTCCAGGTGGACTGGGCCAACTGGCAACCCATGGGCGGCAGCTTTGTGGCTCCGACCCTCAACGGGGAGGGCAAACCCGTCTATCTGGCTGTTAATTGCGGGGCCCGCAAGCTCAATGCCACCAGCCAATCCGGCCAGTGGAAGAGCTGGGATTCACCCCAAACCGACTTCGAGAAACAGCTGATCAGCGACATCTGCAAGGCCCGATCCAGCTAGGTCAGGCGGCCCAGTGCAGCGGCCAAGGCTGGCGTCGATAGCGTCGGCCCGATGCCTGCAGGTAGAGGCGCTGGGCGCCGTCATTGCTCTCGCTGAGCAATTCCTCCTGCACAAGCCGCCGCAAAAGCCAGCCCCACTGGGCCTCCTGCCGGGGCCTTAGCGCGACCGGGGCGGCGGCGGCCAGCTCCTCGGCCAGGCTGCGCAGATCTCGCCCCTTACGGGCCTCCAGCGCTTCGAGCGCCATAGCCACCTCCGTTGCCCAATCCCGCTGCTCCAGGGAGCACTGGCAGTTGTCACAGCGGCCACAGACTGCCGCCAGCTCACCGATGGCCAGCAGCAGCGCCTGCTCCCGGCAACCCTCGCCCTCCGCCACCGCCTCCATCCGCCGCAGCTGCTGCTGGGCCAACTCCGAGCGCTGCTGATCCTGCTGGGGTGGCGGCGTACCCACCCCCCGAATCGCCCAGCCCAAGCTGGTGCGATCGGCCGGGTCGTAGAGCACCAGACAACGGGCCGGCAAGCCATCGCGCCCCGCCCGCCCCGATTCCTGCAAATAGCCCTCGGCGCTGGCGGGCAGATCGAGATGCAGCACGAGCCCCACATCCGGGCGGTCCACACCCATGCCGAAGGCCACCGTTGCCACCAGCACAGGCGAGGGCTGGAGCTGAAAGTGCTCCAGGGCCAGCAGGCGACTTTCCGGATCCATCCCAGCGTGATACGCGATCGCCTCCACCCCTGCTGCCGTCAACCTGGCGGCCCACTGCTCCACCGTGCGCCGGGTTCGGCCGTAGATCAGCACAGCCCCGCGGCTCGCCCCTATCGCTGCCAAAACCAAGGGCAGGGCATCCTCTGGCCGGCGCTGCATGCCATAGACAAGATTGGTGCGGCGGGCTGAGCGCACCTGGATCAAGGGCCGCCGCAGCTGCAGCAGGCGAATGATGTCGGCTCGCACCTGGGGTGCGGCGGTGGCGGTGAGGGCCACCAGGGGCACGCCCGGGCACTGGGCGCGCAACTGGCCCAGGCGGCGATAGTCAGGGCGGAAGTCATGGCCCCAGGCACTTATGCAGTGGGCCTCATCCACCGCCAAAGCCACCAGCTGGCCGCTGTCGAGCACGTCGTCCAGCAGCTGGCGGGTGGCCTCCGCCTGGAGCCGTTCCGGCGCCAGATAGAGCAGGCGCAAGCGATTGTCCCGCAGTCGCTCCAACAGGCCTCGCCGCTCCGGCAAGGAGAGTCCCCCATGCAGGCAAGCCGCGGGGATGCCGCGTCGCTGCAGCTGGGCCACCTGGTCCTGCATCAGGGCAACCAGGGGCGAAATCACCAGCACCAAGCCCTGGCGTACCAACGCCGGCAACTGATAACAAAGCGACTTGCCGCCACCGGTGGGCAATACGGCCAGACAGTCCTGACCTTTCAACAGGGCCTCCACCACCGGGCGCTGCCCCGGCCGAAAGGCCGACCAACCAAAATGGCGACTCAGGGCCTGCTCCAGCAGATCCGGCTCGGAAATGGACCTACCTGTAGCGCCCCCCGACCCTAGCGGCCACCAGATGCGGGGTCAGGGGTCAACTGGGGTGGGTCCAACTGCTCGGGAGATTCCTCCACCAGTTGCAACCGCACCCGCTTGCCACCGGCCAACTCCCCCAGCGAAACCCGCAGGGTGCTGCCGCTGAGCGACTGCAGGGCCGTGAGCAACTCCCGCAGGTGGGGGGTGCTGCTGCCGCTCTCCAGCCAAAGACGCTCCTGCAGACCACCGAGCCGCCGCCAACTGGTGTGCAACTTCAAAACGGCACTTTCCAGCGCCTGGGCCTGGCCGACCGCATCGGCCAGCAGGCCCAGGGCGTCGAGCCGCTGGGCTTCCTGCAGGGCTTTGTCGAAATCCAGCTGCCCCTGCTGGAAGGCCCGCACCGCCAGGCCAGCTTCCGCCGCCTTGCTGAGCCAGCGGGCCGTGCTGGTGACATCCTTCACCCGCTCGAGCTCGGGCTCCTCCCGCAGTACCCGACGCAGCTCCTCCTGCTGCCCTTCGGGCAGCTTGGCCAACTCCTTCACCAGGGGGGCCACTGCCCTGGGCGGCAGGAGATTGTCGGCCGTGCGCTGGCGGATCTCCTCGGGCAAAAGCGGACTGGTGGCGGCGGTGAACTCATCGCTGAGGCGCCGCACCTGTTTGCGGGTGATCTCCTGGCCCTCATTGGCCGCCTCCGCAATCATCAGCTGGACCTCCGGATCGGCCTGGGCGGTTTCCAGAAAGGCCCGCTTCGAAAAATTGTTGACACTGGCCTCCTCCAGCAGCCCCTCCCCTACCAGGCCGTCGGCCGATTCAGCCAGCTGGATGAGGGTGTAAGCACGCGTTTTGCTGATCTCCTGCTCCCGCAACCACTGCAGAAAACCGGTGCCGCGCCCCTCGCCGCCCCGCTTTTCGCGATCCCGCACAGCCCGCAGGATGCGGCCGCGCCAGATCTCGGTCTGCAGGTCGAATCGATCGCAAACGGCCCAGGCCTCCTCAAGGCGGGCCAGGAACTCGATCGTGCTGATCGAGTCGCTTTCGGGATCGGGCAGCTCCAGGCTGAGCATCGGGCGCGCTGCTGAGGAGCTGATCGTGCCACGGGCCCGGATGGCCCCAGCAAGGGCGACGAATCGTGACGCCGGTAAATGAACCCCCCGGCGGCGCGGCTATCTTCCCTCTGGTAGCCACCCGATCTACAAGCGCAGCGATGGCCATTTCCCGCGGCGACAAAGTGCGCATCAGGCGCCCTGAGTCTTACTGGTTCAATGAAGTCGGCACCGTCGCTTCGATCGACACCTCCGGCATCCGCTACCCCGTGGTAGTTCGCTTTGACAAGGTGAATTACAACGGTTTCAGCGGCTCCGAGGGCGGCATCAACACCAACAACTTCGCCGAAGCAGAACTCGACAAGGCCTGAGTCCGGCTCATATCCCTGGGCCGGGAGAAGCTTCTTCAGCCCATCCAGCCTGCGCCGATGCCGGAACTGCCTGAAGTCGAAACTGTCCGCCGAGGACTCGAGCAGCAGACCCAGGGATTCGCGATCGATCAGGTGGAGGTGCTCCGGGCACGGGCGATCGCCAGTCCGGCCACGCCCACAGCTTTCGCCGCCGGGCTCATCGGCACCACGGTGGGGGCCTGGCAACGGCGGGGGAAATACCTCATGGGCCAACTGAGCCGAGATGGCCTGGGCGCCGGAACCTGGGGCGTGCACCTGCGCATGACCGGCCAGTTTCTCTGGCTCCAGGAGCCCAGGCCAGCCTGTGCCCACACCAGGGTGCAGCTGTTCAACGCCGCCGGCCAGGAATTGCGTTTCATCGACACCCGCAGCTTCGGCCAGATGTGGTGGGTGCCGCCTGGAGAACCGCTCGAGGGCGTGATCACGGGCCTGCGCAGGTTGGGACCAGAACCCTTCAGCGATACCTTCAGCTCGGCCTACCTGCGCCAGAGGTTGCAGGGCTCCAGTCGGCCGATTAAGAACGCCCTGCTCGACCAGGCGGTGGTGGCGGGGGTGGGCAATATCTACGCGGATGAATCCCTCTTTGCAGCGGGGATCAGACCCACTACCCCCAGCGGACGGCTGAACGGCAAACAGCTTGAAAACCTGCGTCAGGCCCTGGTGGAGGTGCTGGAAACCAGCATCGGCGCGGGAGGCACCACCTTCAGCGACTTCCGCGACCTCAGCGGCACCAACGGCAACTACGGGGGAGTGGCCTGGGTGTATCGGCGGGGGGGCGAACCCTGCCGCCGCTGCCACACCCCGATCCGCCGCGACAAGCTTGGCGGCCGCAGCACCCACTGGTGCCCCAACTGCCAGCATTGAGGCAGTCGAAGTTGCCCGTGACCGTTCCCTCTCCCAGCAGCGCCAAGCTGGCGAAGCAGCTGGTCGCCGCCATGGCAGCGATCCACCGCCGGGGGTGGTGTGAGGGAACCGGTGGCAATTTCAGCTGCGTGCTGCAACGGCAGCCCTTGCAGTTGTTGATGGCCCCCAGTGGGGTCGACAAGGGCTCCGTCTCGCCGGAAGAGCTGATCGTGGTGGACGAGCGGGGCGAGGTGCTGCGGGGCAGCGGCCGCGCCAGTGCCGAAACTGAACTGCACCTTGCCTTGGTCCAAACCTGCGGGGCAGGCGCGGTCTTGCACACCCACTCCCAGGCCGGCACCCTCCTATCCCAGCACTACGCCCCCCACGGCGCCGGGATTGCCCAGCTCAGCCTGCAAGACCTGGAAATGCTCAAAGGGCTGGAGGGGGTCAGCAGTCACACCTCCAGGGTGGCTATCCCCGTACTGGACAACGACCAGGATCTGCGTCGCCTGCGCTCAATGGCAGAGCCCCACCTGGGGGCCGCCCCCTACGGCCTGCTGATTGCGGGCCACGGGCTCTACGCCTGGGGGAAGGATCTGGGAACGGCACGCCGCCACCTGGAGATTCTGGAATTCCTGCTGGAACAGCATTGGCGCCAACTGCTGCTGCAGGCATTGGCGCCGCGCACTCCACGCCTGCAGCGACACGGGTTGCGCTGGATATTGCTGGACATTGAGGGAACCACCTGCCCGGTGAGCTTTGTGGCCGGGGAGCTCTTTCCCTATGCAGCCGAGCAAATGGGAGCCCTGCTGTTGGCCCAGCAAGGCGATCTTGAGGTGCAGGCCCTGGTGGCCGCAGTGGAGACGGCCTGGGAGCAGGACCCGGATCCTCTGGCCCAGGCCCTGCGCCAAAGGGCGCCTACAGATGTCCTGGCATACCTGCAATGGCTGATTGGGGAAGACCGAAAATTGACACCCCTGAAGGAATTGCAGGGGTTGGTCTGGGAGCAGGGCTACCGCAGCGGAGCGTTGCGGGGTCCCCTTTATGGCGATGTGCCAGCAGCCCTGCGGCGCTGGAGCAGCGCTGGTCTACAGCTGGCGGTCTACTCGTCGGGCTCTGTTGCTGCCCAACAGCTGATCTACGGCTACAGCAATGCTGGCGATCTTCGCCCCCTTTTCAGCGGGTGGTTCGACACACGCAGCGGTCCGAAGCAGGAAGCCGCGAGTTACCTCAA
>NZ_JAGQCQ010000046.1:0-15568 GCF_024346275.1 Cyanobium sp. BA20m-p-22 | reverse complement strand
GGCTCCGATCTCCGCCAGATTCGCTTCGATCCCGGGGGCAACATCTGGTTGGAGAGCGCCAGCCTGGGCCAGGTGCGTCTGGGCCCGGCAGACGGCCAACTGGCCCGGCGGCTGGAGGTGCTCGGCCACCTGCAGAAGCAATTGCCAGCGCAGATAAAGGCCCGCCGGCTTCCATCAATCGACCTCAGCGATCCGGAGCAGCCGGAACTCGGCCTGCCCGGCCCGGCGGCAGCGCCGCCCCAGCCCCCTTCATGAGCATTCGAGCAGCAGTTGCGCCGCTACCTCTGCAAAGGTGGGACACTGCCCAAATCCAGGGACATCAATCACGGTCATAATGCAGCCGCCAGATCCAAGCTCCGCCTTCTCCGATGCCGTTATGACCGAAAGCCCAATCCCCAGCAATGGAACCCAGCCCTCGGGCGGGATCGTACCGAGCCAAACGGCCCGGATTGAAGTGATTGGGGTTGGCGGCGGCGGCAGCAATGCGGTGAATCGAATGATCGCCTCCGATCTCCAGGGGGTGGGCTATCGGGTACTCAACACCGACGCCCAGGCCCTGTTGCAGTCGGCCTCGCAGAAACGCATCCAGCTGGGGATGAAGCTGACCCGGGGCCTGGGGGCTGGGGGCAATCCGGTGATCGGCCAGAAGGCTGCTGAGGAGTCCAGGGCCGAGCTGCAGGAATCGCTCCAGGGCACCGATCTGGTGTTCATCGCCGTCGGCATGGGCGGAGGAACCGGCACCGGCGCTGCGCCGATCCTGGCGGAGGTGGCCAAGGAAGTGGGTGCACTCACGGTGGGCATCGTCACCAAGCCCTTCAGCTTCGAGGGCCGTAAGCGGATGCGTCAGGCCGAAGAAGGCATCGCCCGCCTGGCCGAGAGCGTGGACACCCTGATCGTCATCCCCAACGACCGCCTGCGGGATGCGATCGCCGGAGCCCCCCTGCAGGAGGCCTTCCGCACCGCCGACGACGTGCTGCGCATGGGCGTCAAGGGCATCAGCGACATCATCACCAAGCCGGGCCTGGTCAACGTTGACTTCGCCGATGTGCGCTCGGTGATGGCCGACGCCGGCACGGCCCTGCTGGGCATCGGCGTGGGTTCCGGTCGCTCCCGCGCCATCGAAGCGGCCCAGGCGGCGATCAGCAGTCCCCTGCTGGAGTCGGCCCGCATTGACGGCGCCAAGGGCTGCGTGATCAACATCAGCGGCGGCAAGGACATGACCCTCGAGGACATGACCACCGCCTCCGAGGTCATCTACGAGGTGGTGGATCCCGACGCCAACATCATCGTGGGCGCCGTTGTGGACGAGCGCCTAGAGGGGGAGATCCACGTGACCGTGATCGCCACCGGCTTCGAGAGCGGCGCCTCCTACATCAATGAGCGCAGCACCTCGAGTTTCAGTCCCAACAAGCTGTACAACAACAGCCAGGAAGAGCGGGGCGCCAAGATCCCGCCCTTTCTGCTCAACCGCCAGAACCAGGCCAACCTGTAGGCCCGGCTGGTTGGTTGGCCGGCCCGGCTAGTTGGCCCCAATCAAGGGGTTACTTGATTGGGCGACCAGAAATGGGGTGACCCGGAGTCCACGCCTGCCCTGAGCATCCCGTGTGGCTGCTGCCTTCCGGTTCTGACCAGGTTTGGGCGTCGGAGCCGCATGGGTCCGAGTCGTTTGGATGCTAGCAATGGCATCCCCCCGCACCGATGCCCGTGCCCCTGCGCCCCGCAGACCTGGCGAGCCGCAAACTGGCCGGACAGCCGATCACGGTGCTGACGGCCTGGGATGCCCTCTCGGGAGCGCTGGTGGCCGAAGCCGGTGCCGATGCGGTGCTGGTGGGCGATTCCCTGGCGATGACGGTGCTGGGCCACGCCACCACCCTGCCGGTGACCCTCGAGGAGATGCTGCACCACACCAGGGCCACCGGCAGGGGCCTGGCCAGCGTCTGCTCGCCCGGCCAGGAGCCGCTGCTGATCTGTGATCTGCCCTTCCTCAGCTACCAGTGCAGCGTCGACGCTGCTGTTGCAGCCGCTGGCCGGGTGCTGAAGGAAACCCCCGCCGCCGCCGTCAAGCTCGAGGGCGCCGAACCGGAAACCCTGGTGGTGATCGACCGACTGGTGCGCAGCGGCATTCCGGTGATGGGCCACATCGGCCTGACGCCCCAGTCGGTGCACCAGCTCGGCTACCGCCGCCAGGGCAACGACGATGTCAGCCGGGAGAAACTGCGGCGCCAGGCGCTGGCGCTGCAGGAGGCAGGTTGCTTTGCCCTGGTGCTGGAACACGTGCCCCCGGAGCTAGGCGCAGACCTGCAGCGGGCCCTGGCGTTGCCGGTGATCGGCATCGGCGCCGGCGAGGCTTGCGACGGCCAGGTGCGCGTCACCGCCGACCTGCTGGGCCTCACCAGCCGCCAGCCGCCCTTCAGTCCACCGCTGCTGCCAGGCCGGGCCCTGGCGCTGGAGGCGCTGCGCAGCTGGGTTGGCTCCTGGCCCCAGCCAGCTCAAGCCCCTCCTGCTGCTCCTGCCACCAGGCCAGCAACTCCCGCAGCACCCCATTGCTGAGGGCCAAGCCGGCTGGATCGGTGAGTCGCCAGCGGGGGCCCTCAATGCGCAGCAGGCCGGCCTCGAGCCAGGGCTGCAGCCGCTGCCGCAGCGCCCCAACCCCAACCTGGGCCAGCAGCAGGGGCAGGTGCACCCCTTCGCGGCGGCGCAAACCCACCAGCAGTCGCTCGTCCACGGGCACACCGGAGCCGCCCTCCCGCACGGGCTCGGCCAGCCAGGCGGCATAGCCATCGCGGCTGCGGGGCCGGGCCAGCCGCTCGCCCCAGGGGGCCGAGGTGGCGCCCATGCCGAAGCCCCACCAGCCCGCACCGCTCCAGTAGACGCGGTTGTGGCGGCAGGCATGGCCGGGCAGGGCGTAATTGGAGATCTCGTAGTGGCCGTAGCCGGCGGCGCTGAGCTCGGCCCAGGTGAGCTCCATCAGGTCGGCGCCCAGATCCGCATCGGGAAGCTGCAGCTGGCCCCGGCCATGGCGGCGGGCAAACACGGTGCCAGGTTCCAGGCTGAGGTCGTAGATGGAGAGATGGGGCGGCGCCAGGGCGATCGCCTGGCCCAACTGCTGGCGCCAGCTGGCGAGGGCCTGGCCAGGCACGGTCTGCCCGGGCAGCCCCTGGATCAGATCCAGGCTCCAGCTGGCCAGCGCCCCCTGGCGCTGGGCCGCGGCCAGCCAGCCGGCGGCCTCCAGCAGGTCGGCGCCGCGGTGGCGACGACCCAGACCCGCCAGCACCCCATCGTCAAAGCTCTGGCCGCCCAGGCTGACCCGGTTCACCCCCGACTGCAGGTAGGCCGCCAGGCGGGTTTGATCAAAGCTGGCCGGATCGAGCTCCAGGCTGATCTCGGCACCGGGAACCAGGCCGAAACGCTCCCGCAGGGCGGCCAGCAGGGCCCCCACCTGGGCGGGCAGCAGCAGGGATGGGGTGCCACCGCCGAGATACACGGTGGATAGGGGCGGGCCGGGGGGGGCAGCGGCGATCTCCCCGAGCAGCAGGGTCAGATAGGCCGCGATCGAAGCGGCACCCGGCGCTCCGGGCTCGGCGCTGGCCCTGTCGCCCAGCGGCACCACGGGAAAATCGCAGTAGAAGCAGCGCCGGTGGCAGAAGGGAATATGCAGGTAGGCGCTGCGGGGGGGGAACACGGGGCGAAGACATCATTAAGGGCGGGAACCACCCTGGGGCCAAAGGTCCCGGAATCGGGCATGCTGCGCACCTGAACGGCAGGGTTCCAGGCGAGACAGGAATGGTGGACACCCTCATCCTGATCCTGTTTGTTGTCTCCGGCACGGCCGCTGGCTGGCTGGGGGTGGACCTGCTGCCAGAGCCGCTACTGCTGCAGGTGGACAAACCGGAGGGCCTGCGCACGGTCCTGGGGGGCTTCGGGGCCTTCTTCGGCCTGCTGGCGGGCTTCTTCTTCGGCCAGCTGCGCCGCCGGCTGATGGCCCAGGTGCGCTCGATGCCCACCGACCTGCTGGTGAGCCGCGCCGTCGGCCTGATCCTGGGCCTGCTGGTGGCAAACCTGTTGCTGGCGCCGATCCTGCTGCTGCCCCTGCCCTGGGAGGTGGTGTTCGTCAAACCGCTGGCGGCGGTGCTCAGCAATGTTTTCTTTGGGGTGTCGGGCTACAACCTGGCCGAAGTTCACGGCCGCACCCTGCTGCGCCTGTTCAACCCCAGCAGCACCGAGGCCCTGCTGGTGGCCGAAGGGGTGCTGCAGCCGGCCAGCGCCAAGATCCTCGACACCAGTGTGATCATTGATGGCCGCATCCGCGGCCTGCTGGATTCGGGCCTGCTGGAAGGCCAGGTGATCGTCGCCCAGAGCGTGATCGATGAGCTCCAGGCCCTGGCCGATTCGGCCAATGGCGAGAAGCGCGGCCGGGGCCGGCGCGGCCTCAAGCTGCTCAGCGAGCTGCGGGAGATCTATGGCCGGCGCCTAGTGGTGAACAGCACCCGCTACGAGGGCAAGGGGGTCGACGACAAGCTGCTGCTGCTCACCGCCGATACCGGCGGCACCCTGTTGACCGCCGACTACAACCTGGCCAAGGTGGCCGAGGTGAAGGCCCTCAAGGTGCTCAACCTCAGTGAGCTGGTCATCGCCCTGCGCCCCGAGGTGCGGCCCGGCGATGAGCTGCTGCTCAAGATTGCCCGCGACGGCAAGGAAGCAGACCAGGGCGTCGGCTACCTAGACGACGGCACCATGGTGGTGGTGGAAGGGGCCCGGGGCCGGATCGGCGAGCGGCTCGAGGTGGTCGTCACCGGCGCCCTGCAGAACCCCACCGGCCGGATCGTCTTTGCCCGCACCGATGGCCCGCTGGCAGAGCCCAATGCCGAAGCCGGCCCGAAGCGCAAACAACGCGCTGAGCGCAACAGGTCGAGCCCTGCCAATTCGGGCTCCAGCGATCCGCAGGCCGGTGGCCCCCGCTAGGCTCCGCAAACGTGCTTTCGGTCAACCGCGGATGTCGGTGTCAGCCCCCTACTACGGCGATTCCGCGGTCATGCGCACCCCGCCGCCAGACCTGCCGAGCCTGCTGCTGAAGGAGCGGATCGTCTACCTGGGCCTGCCCTTGTTCAGCGACGGCGATGCCAAACGCCAGATGGGCATCGACGTCACCGAGCTGATCATTGCCCAGCTGCTGTATCTGGAATTTGACAACCCGGAGAAGCCGATCTTTTTCTACATCAACTCCACCGGCACCTCCTGGTTCACCGGCGATGCCATCGGCTTTGAAACCGAAGCCTTCGCCATCGCCGACACGATCCGCTACGTGAAGCCGCCGGTGCACACGATCTGCATCGGCCAGGCCATGGGCACCGCGGCCATGATCCTCAGCGCCGGCACCAAGGGCCAGCGGGCCGCTTTGCCCCATGCCTCGATCGTGCTGCACCAGCCCCGCAGCGGTGCCCGCGGCCAGGCCACCGATATCCAGATCCGGGCCCAGGAGGTGTTGCACAACAAACGCACCCTGCTGGAGATGCTTTCGCTGAATACGGGCAAGTCGGTGGAGCAGCTCTCCCGCGACTCCGACCGAATGACCTACCTCACCGCCGAGGAGGCCAAGGAGTACGGCCTGATCGACCGGGTGCTCACCAGCCTCAAGGGCCTGCCCACGCCCCCGGCAGCCCTGGGCTGAACCTGCATCTCTGAGTTTCAGCACCGAACCCTCGCGCCCCCTCTCCACCCCACCCCAGACCCATGCCCATCGGCACCCCCAGCGTTCCCTACCGCCTGCCCGGCAGCCAGTACGAGCGCTGGGTTGACATCTACACCCGGCTGGGCGTGGAGCGGATCCTGTTCATGGGCTCGGAGGTCAATGACGCCGTGGCCAATGCCCTGGTGGCCCAGATGCTCTACCTCGACTCGGACGACAACTCCAAGCCGATCTACCTTTACATCAACTCCCCGGGGGGGTCGGTGACCGCCGGTCTGGCGATCTTCGACACCATGCAATACGTCAAGAGC
Organism: Cyanobium sp. BA20m-p-22; assembly: GCF_024346275.1. NCBI lineage: Bacteria > Bacillati > Cyanobacteriota > Cyanophyceae > Synechococcales > Prochlorococcaceae > Cyanobium > Cyanobium sp. BA20m-p-22. The sequence goes on along the minus strand of NZ_JAGQCQ010000046.1, from coordinate 9,571 downwards.
GACGTGGTGACCATCTGCGTCGGCCTGGCGGCCTCAATGGGTGCCTTCCTGCTGGCGGCCGGCACCAAGGGCAAACGGCTGGCCCTGCCCCACAGCCGGATCATGATTCACCAGCCCCTCGGCGGCACCAGCCAGCGCCAGGCCAGTGACATCGAAATCGAAGCGCGCGAAATTCTGCGCATCAAGGACATGCTCAACCACAGCATGGCCGACATGACCGGCCAGCCCTTCGCCAAAATCGAGAAGGACACCGACCGCGACTACTTCCTCAGCGCCGCCGAGGCCAAGGAATACGGCCTGATCGACCGGGTGATCGCCCACCCCGGCGAGGCCTGAAGAGTCCAGGCCTGCCGCTGACCGCCTAGCCGCTGAACCTCGCCATGCCCAACACCCTCTCCGAGGCTGCAGACCTGTTTTACGCCGCGGGCAACAAGATGCTTGCAGGCGATTGCGCCCCCTATGCGGAGATCTGGTCTGAGGGTGACGACATCAGCCACTTCGGCCCCACCGGCAATCTCTGCACAGGAAGCAAGGCGGTGCTTGAACAGTTCACCAGGGAGTCTGCGATGGGCTTCGATGGCACCCTGGTGGCAGACGATCGTCGCTTCGTTGAAAGCTCAGATATGGGCTACATGGTGTGCATGGAGCGCACCAGCGGCATGACCCAGGCCGGTGAGGCGCTCCGGATCGACATCCGCGCCACCACGATCTTCCGCAAGGAGTCTGGCCACTGGCGTGTGGTGCATCACCACACCGATCGCTTCTAGGGCCCAGGCCGCCCGGACACTCAGCCCTTGCCGGTGGCGGCCAGCAGGAGTGAGGCGGTGTCAAGCCCGATCGGCAGCCCGGATGGATCAAGCAAGCCCAGCTGGACCAGCAATCCGGCCTGGTCCCAGTAGATGTGCTCGTAGGCCACCTTGCCTTCGTGCACGCCCACGATCACCACCAGGGCCATCTCGACGCGCCGGCCGGTGGGGGCTACGCCCGGCAGCAGATGGCCGATCGCTTTGGTGTGGGTGAAGCGGATCACCAGCTCATCCACCAGCCGCTCGCCATCCACCGTGCGTGAAATCGAGATGAACTCCACGTCGGGGGGAAAGAACTGGCCGATCAGCTGGGTGGCGTAGAACTCACGCACCCCTTCAGCGCCCTGACCCCCGGTGCCAGAGGCCAGATTGATCAGATGGGGGTCCTCCACCATCGTGGCCATGGTGGCGTCGAGATCGCCGTTGAGCTCGGCCTGCATGTGGGCCTCGAACAGGGCGGCAGCCGTTGGCGAAGTAGTGGCTTGGGCGATGACCATGGCGTTTGGGGCAGAGTCTAGATATTTGGGATGGCCTCGGCCCCTGTCAGTTGAAAGGGGCGCGCCGCAGGCGCTTGCGTAAGCTCAGCTCCAGCCCTGTCCAGACCCGAAGCCTCGATGGCCCAGCTCTATTACGACACCGACGCCGACCTCTCCCTGCTGAACGGCAAGACGGTGGCCATCATTGGCTACGGCTCCCAGGGCCACGCCCACGCCCTGAACCTCAAAGACAGCGGCGTCAACGTGGTGGTGGGTCTCTACGAGGGCAGCCGTTCGGCCGAGAAGGCCAAGGCCGATGGCCTTGAGGTGCTGAGCGTCGCCGACGCCTGCGCCAAGGCCGATTGGATCATGGTGCTGCTGCCCGATGAATTCCAGAAGGCTGTCTACGACAAAGAGATCGCACCCCATCTCAGCGCCGGCAAGGTGCTGAGCTTCGCCCACGGCTTCAACATCCGCTTCGAGCTGATCAAACCCCCGGCCGATGTGGACGTGGTGATGATCGCCCCCAAGGGCCCCGGCCACACCGTGCGCTGGGAATATCAAAACGGCATGGGCGTGCCGGCCCTATTCGCCATCGAGCAAGACGCCAGCGGCCATGCCCGCGAGCTGGCCATGGCCTACGCCAAGGGCATCGGCGGCACCAGAGCCGGCATCCTGGAGACCAACTTCAAGGAAGAGACCGAAACTGACCTCTTCGGTGAGCAGGCCGTGCTGTGCGGCGGCCTCTCCGAGCTGGTCAAGGCGGGCTTCGAGACCCTGGTGGAAGCCGGCTATCAGCCCGAGCTGGCCTACTTCGAGTGCCTGCACGAGGTGAAGCTGATCGTCGATCTGATGGTGAAGGGCGGCTTGACGGCCATGCGCGATTCGATCTCCAACACCGCCGAATACGGCGACTACGTGAGCGGCCCGCGCCTGATCACCGCCGAAACCAAGGCCGAGATGAGGCGCATCCTCGCCGACATCCAGGACGGCACCTTCGCCCGCAACTTCGTGGCCGAGTGTGACGCCGGCAAGCCGGAGATGACCAAAATCCGCGAGCGCGATGCGGCCCATCCGATTGAGCAGGTGGGCAAGGGCCTGCGCTCAATGTTCAGCTGGCTGAAGGCGGCCTGATCCAGCCCCTGCTGAGCAACCCCCTGCTGCTGGTCGCCCTCGCCTGCGGTCTCGATCGCCTGGTGGGGGACCCGCGCTGGTGCCCCCATCCGGTGGTGGTAATGGGCTGGTGGATCACCCTGCTGCGCCGCGGCGCTGAAGCCTGGGCGGGCACCAGAGCCTGGAAGTTGCGGCTGGCGGGGGGCTTAATCACGCTGGTACTGGTGGGCGGCAGCGGCCTGGCCGGCTGGGGCGTGGAGCAGCTGGCCCCTACGCCCCTGCTGGTGGTGGCCCTGGCCAGCGCCCTGGCCGGCCGCAGCCTCGAGCAGGCGGTATTGCAGGTGCTGAAAGCTCTCCCAGATTCCGTACATACTGTACAGAAGCAGCCAGGCCAGGCCCTCCAGCCTGCCCGCCAGGCCCTGGCCTGGATAGTGGGCCGCGACACGGCCGATCTCGACGCCCCGGAGATCCTGCGGGCGGCCGCCGAAACCGCCAGCGAAAACGCGGTGGATGGCCTGTTTGCGCCGCTGTTCTGGATGCTGCTGGGGGCCGGAATCTGGAGCCTGAACCCCGCCCTGCCGGGCCCGCTGGCCCTGGCCTGGGGCTTCAAGGCGGCCAGCACGCTCGATTCGATGCTGGGCTACCGGCGCGGCAGGTTGCGCTGGCTGGGAACGGCCGGCGCCCGTCTCGACGACTTGCTGGTGTGGCTGCCCTGCCGCCTGGTGGCCCTGGGCCTGCCCCTGACGGCAGGGCAACCGGGGCACTGCTTCTCCCTGCTGGCCGCTGCCCTGAGGGACGGGGCCGCCGACCCTTCCCCCAATGCGGGGGTATCCCAGGCCGCCTATGCCCATGCTGCCGGGGTGCAACTGGGCGGCTGCAACCGCTATGGCGGCCAGCTCACCAGCAAACCCCTGCTGGCACAAGGGCTGCCCGCCCCCGATGGGGCCGCCGTGCGCCACATGCTCGAGCTGAGCAGGCGCCTGGAGCTGGTGTGGCTGGCTACGGCGGCCGTGCTGGCATTCATCACAAAAACTCTCAGCTGATTGCCCCGCCCCCAGCGCCTGCCGATGCTGCAGGCAGGTTGATGGGCCCATGGCAATTCGCGAGCTGTTGGAAGATGCCCTGCTGGAGCCGGAAATCGGCCAAACGCCCTGTTTCCGCTGGCATGCCACGCCGGTGGGGATAGCTGCCCTCTGGCAAGCGGGCGCTGCTCCCACCGCCCCGCCCTTTGATGACGCCCTCAAGGAAGGGCTGCAGGTGGGGCTGGACCTGAGCCGGGAAGAGCGGGAATTTCACCAGCTCAAAGCGGGGCTGGTGTTGCTTTTTCACAGCTGATTTTCACAGCTGATCAGCTGACTTCGGGAAGACCACGGCCCATTCATGCAGGCACCAGCTGACGCAACCCTCCTGAATCAGGGGATCGGTTTGCACTAGGGCTTCTGCTGCAGCCCAGTTGGGAGCAAAAAAGAGCAGCATGCCGCCGGCACCGTCACCGCTGCGACCCACCCGCTCAGCCCAGTAGCCGCTGCGGGGCTGATGACCCAAGCGCTCCAGCTCCGCCAGCCAGGCCAGATGGGCAGGGATCACCGCATCAAATTGCGCCTTACCCACCAGACCGGTCTCGAGCTTGACAAACCAGGGCATGACTAATGCTGGGGGCCTAACCAAAGTAGGTGCCGCTGGCCTCTGGGAGCACAGCACAGGTCGAGGATGGGGTGATCAGACACCCATCGGAAACCATGAGAGAGCAAGGACCTACAAAACTGTGGGGTAGGGCCCTGCTGCTCATATTCGCCTGGCAAGGGATAGGGATGGGTATGGGGATAGATGGGGCCCAGGCCCAGTGGTCGCCGAACTGCCAGCGAAACGGCAAGAGCGACTATTGCGCCATTACGCCGCTGGCGGGTGCAACAACTGAAAAGCAGGCTTTTGACATCCTCACCTTTGCAGACCACTCCGTATACGAACTACTCAGAAATGAGGTGTCCTGCAAAAAAGTTTCCGAACGCATACGCACCTGCAATGCAAAAATCATCACTCCTCCGGGCAATAGCAAAACGATTGCCGCTTACTACAGGGGCACTAGCTACGAAGGTGGATACAAGCATGAATACGTGGGCAAGGGCATTCACCTGACCTTTTTCTATCTAGATTGAAAACCCCTAGCCCAGAACGATTGTCTAAACAATTCCAAGAATGCTAATCTCAACCATCGCCAGCCACGCGCACCTCTGCGAATCGATCCGCCAAGATAGCCGCCCTGCCCTTTAGGTGGGCGAGCAGCTCCAGCAGGCGCAAATTCTTGACATAGGCTCGAGGCACAACCAGGGTGTCACCTGTTTCCAACGGAATATCGATAGGCAAAACGACGTGGGGAGCAGAGAAAAGGTGCATGGTGAAGGAATTGGCATAACCAACCCTTAAATCCTGCGTCATCATGCCCTCCCACTTATCGCTGCTGTAACGCCGGACTGGCAGGGGCAGATTCCAAAGACCCAACTCCTGCAGAATCTTCTGAACTTTAGGGAAAGCATTGTCGGGCAAAGCAACTGATGGGTAGCGCCTGACATCCTCGAGCGTTATGTGATCTCCCAAATACAGAAGCGGGTGGTCCACTGCCACAACAAGATGGCTTGGCAATCGAGTTAGGTGAAAGCAAGCCAACTCGGAGTCATCTTCGTCAGGCACGTCGGGGTAGCACCCAATCCAGGCATCAATCACGCCGTTGCGAAGCAGCCTCAACGGTGTGTGAATTTCCATGAAATCAAAATTGCCAGGAGTCCATCCATCAGGGATGGGATCGCAAAACAATGGCCCTGAGTAGTATTGGGCCTCTATTCTTAAGACCCTGCCATGAACCCAGCGATATCGCTGGTGCACCAATCGCTCAAGATTAAGAATAGTCTGATCGCCAAGCGTCTCCCATTCTCCATTTGGCTTGAAAAAACGAAGGTTCAGCAATCCAGCCACATGGTTAACACGTCTACTGATCGTTGACTGGGCAACGCCTAACCGGGCGGCGGCAACGGCACCCGAACGCAACCAAATCAAAGTGTCGACACAGGCTAGTTCCTCGATTGAGACGACCACATTGCCTATCACAACCGAGTCATATTACACAGAATCGCGCAAACGAAGCTATGCAAAAAGCGCATAATGGCGGCCAGAACTATGCAGATCCCGCACAGCCCGAACTTGGTTCCGTATCGAAACTAACTGCTTGGCGAATCTTGTCAGCGGGAAAAGGTGCCCATCTCGTTCTCGCACGCCTCAACCAGTGAGATCAGCCCCTGCAACAAGCACCTCAGCCGTGGCGAGTGCACTGGCCGGCCTGCAGCGATGAGAGCCAGCATGGTGACACCGGAATTTACCTGCTCTAGGGCGAGCAGGCTGTCACGCAACACCTCCAGGGGCAAGGCGCTGGTGGTTAGGGCGGCGGATGGCAACAAAGTCATGCTGGAAGGGGGAGCTCCTAGCAGTGTTCCCACCTCTGGTCAGCCGCCAGCCAACCAGAAAGGTCCGCTCAGACGTCTTGGCCAAAAACAGGAGAAGCGGGGGAGGCAACCCTCAACCCTTCAAAGAGGTCACAGAGCACCCTGTTCATCACCGGAGGGATCGAGAGGCGGCCGTCGGACTTCACGGCCAAAACCATCAATGCACAGGCCTCTGCGACTGAGGCAGCTTCAGCATCATTGAGCACGAGGAGGTGGTCACCGCCAGAATGAACAACCCTCATGGCAAATCGGGAATGAAAAAGCAAGGTTGTTCCTAAGCCGCCCCGGCATCCAAAATCAAGCCCGAAACCAAGAGAAAACATAAAGAATTCAGAGGCTTCGCAAACTTATTTTCAATGGGGCCCAGGCGGCATTGAAAAAGGTTTTCGGTGATACCGAGGGAGCGGCAGTGCGCAGGGCGCTCAAAGGTCCTTTGCAGCTCCGCCAAGGGTTCAAAGCGACCGAGCCCTGCAATGCAGCAATTTTGGGCGTTGGTGCTGAAAGTCATCGCTCATGATGGCTTGGGAACCGGCCCACCATTACCAACCGCTTGCACGGCTCGAAGATGATTGCACAGTTTGCCCAAGACACCGGCTGGATCGAGGTGATCTGCGGTTCGATGTACTCGGGCAAAACAGAAGAGCTGATCCGCCGGCTGAAGCGGGCGCTGTACGGCCAGCAGAGGGTGCAGGTTTTCAAGCCGCAGATCGACAACCGCTACGACGAACTGGCGGTGGTCAGTCACTCACAGCTGAAGATCTCTGCCACATCTGTGCAGCACGCCTTGCAGATTCTCCAAGCGGTGGAGGCCGACACCAAGGTGGTGGGCATTGACGAGGTGCAATTCTTCGGCATGGAGCTGGTGTCGGTGGTGCAGGTGCTGGCCAGCCGCGGGTTACGCGTAATCTGCGCCGGACTCGACCAGGACTACCAGGGCAAGCCGTTCGAGCCGATGCCCCAGCTGCTTGCAATCGCTGAGCTCATCACCAAGGAGCTGGCGATCTGCGTGGTGTGTGGCAACCCCGCAAACCGCAGCCAGCGATTGACTCACTCGGAGGAGAGGGTGGTGGTGGGTGCCGCCGGCGCCTACGAGGCCAGGTGCCGTAAGTGCCATGTGGCAACAGCTGTCGCCGCGACACCTGGGCAGGAAATCGACCTTTTCAACAACTGACACCCGGGGGCAAAATCAGTTAAAAAGTTCATCAGAATCTTTTTCACAATCTCTTAACCCCCGAAAACCCCCAATAAAAGGGCACAGGGTCGGCTGGGCAGTTAGGATTTCAGGACAAATACACCAGCCTCCTGCGAAGGGAGTTATGGCCCTTCGTCATGGATTCATCGCTTCTCTTTTCCCTAAACTGGAACTCCATTGGCGAGTTAAGCGGCGAAGATCTCGAATACGTGCTGATCGCCATGACTAGCGCCATGGAATCAGGCAATGATGAATTAACATTGCTCCTCAATAAGAAAGCCTCCTGCCCATAGTCACACCAATTGAGTTTGGCGAAGCTTCCAGCCGGGGTGAAGCCCCCATACAGGTAACGGGCTAACAAGGGATTCACATTTTAGCTCAATATTCGTCATTAATACCAGTTGACTATTGCTAGCGAAAGCACCTGAACATTCAGGATTTTCTGTGGGAGGCAATGCCACTAGCAGAAGTGAACCAGAACCTAGACCGCAAAGGATTTAGGGATTTACGATTGGAAGAATCAAGATCAAAAGAAGCCAATCATGGCAATCAGATCCGGAAAATAAACTTGAGCAGATATCGGGAAATATTTTTATCAAACCTGGGCTAGCATGGTGGTTTCGTTCTACTATTACAATCCATGCCATGCGGACGACCAAAAATGGTGGCAAAGCCTGCAGCCACTGGTTTTTGTACGTGTGTGGGGATATCGGTAGGAATCGAAGGTTCAGTGCCAATAAACGAGCCCAGTGATTCGGCCTTCTCAAACGAGTCTTTTCAGACCGATCCTACAATCGCTCCCAATCTGGCAATTGGCTACAGTTTTCCAGGGGCATGGCGGGAGGAGCTTGAATATGTTGGCTACTTCGCTGATTCAACAAACAAATTCACCCTCACGGCAACAGCCCAATCAATTTAAATGCCTGTTTGAGAAATGGACAAGTTAAATTGGGGGTATATCCAACTTGGGCTGGTCGCCTTGGTGTTTGGCGGCCTTCAGGTGTGGTGGATCAGCAGCATGTTTAGAAGACGTGACCTGGCGCGGCCCCAAAGGGCTGGAGAGTTCCGCAAAACCTTGGAAAAGATCTGGGGCAAGGAACAGGGCAGGCGTTAGAGCCTCATAGCAGACGTCGATACTGCCCAGGGGGTAACTAGCTGCGAACTGCCTTCCAGATCCACCAAGCAACCACGGCCAACAGAACCCAAGGCACCAGTGATCGAAAGACCAGCCATACCAGCAAAACCACCAGGGCAGAGATCCCAGTGCGCTTAGTGAGCGCCTTGGCCTCATCGGTCATGAAGCGCCAACGTGGGATCAGGGCCATCGTCGTCAAAAAGCGAACTTAAGCACCGCCTGAACCAAAACAAACCCAACCAAGGCCGCAAAGGCAAGCAAGGAGGGGGAACCAGACAAACCCATAAGGCAGTCCCAGCAGGGACCATTTCTAAAGCAAATCCGAAAGGATGCCGTAGCGATACATACATCAGTGAGAGGATGCACATTCAGGATTTTTTGCTGACCCTCCAGGCCGCCAAGCGCCGGTGGTTGGACGTCTGGAGCTGACGGCACAAAAAAGGCCATTTCACCGCGATGCTCACCATCGCGCAACAAATCCGCTACAATATGAAAAATTGTAACGCGCCATGATCACCGGTTTCCTAGGAGTCCTGTTTGCAATGCTTTCCTTTGTTCAGGTGCCGCAATGGAGCAACGATTGGACCAAGTGTTCCGTAGCCGTGCCTGACACCGCCTGTCACTGGTATGTGGTGAATCCCGACAACACTTTTGGCAAGGGATTTAGCTGGATTACCGCCCCTGAATATGATGTCACTGCTCTGCGGGATATCGGCATTCAGCACGAGGTAACAGTGGCCCAAGGATACCAAACGACAGTGGAATTGATGAACTCCAAATCAGAACTAAAATACGGTGATGACTATTAAGTCCTAAAATCAATTCCTCGTTAAATTTTCCCTGCCGCAGCTGAAAAGTTTAGACTTGTCAGAGTTTGACTTATCGTCAGGTTGTATCTTCTCATAAATAGCCCAACGTTTACGCCCCTTCTGCTAACTAATTACATCTGAAAACAGGCTAACCTCCCTTCGTCTCGACCCCAAAGATTTCCCTAAGCGCATAGAGCTAGAACTAAGCGATAATGTTGCAAATAAGATTAATTATCTAGCGGAGAAATCCGGGCGCTCATTTTCAGAAGTGGCTTTGATATTCTCTCTAAAGCACTGGAACCTTGAGTACATAGCATACCCCAGTTAATTTCGTGCTTAATGTCTTCTTGAGGGAAGTGCGAATTCTTTCGCCATACTTGCGCAGGTCAGAGACTGAGGCAAGTTGTACGAGTGTTGGATCTGCGCCGTCATGGATCTCAACTTTTTTACTGCCACCGAAAAAGTGAAATCTCACAATAATTTTCAGTCCGTCTTGATCTACTAAAACGTCAAAATTGGTTTTTGTATACCTTTCGATGAGTCTAA
>NZ_JAGQCQ010000045.1:0-15773 GCF_024346275.1 Cyanobium sp. BA20m-p-22 | reverse complement strand
CCAGTTGGGCCTGGTCACAGCTGCTCCAAGCGCTCCGGGCATCCGCTGTGGGAGCCACACCCAGCCGGCTGAGCTCGGCTAGGGCCTGCTCTCGCCCGGCGGTGAGCGCCCCCCGGCGGGCCTGCTGCTGCCCCTGCCAGCGGCGTTTCCCGGCCCGATCGGCCTGACGCCAGCGCTCCAGGGCCTGGCCATGGCGCTCCAGCTCCAGCTCCTGATCTTCCCGGGTGAAGCGCGCCAGCAGCTCCGGATCGGGAGCCAGGGGCCGCTGCAGCGGGATGTAGGTCTGCAGGCTGAGCCGGCTGAGCCGGGCGTTGCTGCTGGCCAGGCTCTCAACCTGCTGCCGCACCGTCGCCTGCTGGCTGCGGCAGCGACTCAACAGGGCACTTAGTTGCCTTTGGCGGAGCTCGGTAGCCTGCTGCTGCTGCCGCTTGGCGCCATCGCAAGACACCAGTAGTAGTGCCAGCAAGGGGGCCAACAAGGGTGCCAGTAAGGGGGCCCGCATCCGGCCCGTTCCAGCTCTCTGGTCCATGGATGGAGCCTACCTTCCGAGAACCTGGGCGGCCCGGAGCAGTTCGGCTTCGGTGGCGGCGTATACCGCCGCGGCCTCTGGGGCACTGCGGCCGATGCAGGTCATGCCGAGCTTGCCGTATTCGGAAAGGCAGCCCAACAGGTGAAAGACGCTGCCTCGCAACTTAGCTGGATCGAAGTGCAGGCCGGCCTCGGTGACGATGTCGACCAGATCCACCGGCAGCAGGCCGCGGAGCTCCGGCGCCGTGAGGTTATCGGTGGCCCGGTAATGCAGTTGAGGGCCGCTGGGGGTGTGGTAACTTCCGCTGGCCTGATCCAGGCAGCCGCCGCTGATTGCGCTGAGGGCGAGATAGGGGTGGGTGGTGCCCCCCTGGCGCAGGTTTACCTCGATCGCCTGCAGGTCCCAGCGGTCGCCGAAACGCCGGGCGATGAAATCCACCGCGTAGCGCTCCAGCGCCCCCTCCGCCGCCAGCGCCTCGCCCACAGCCTGGCCGTGGCGCATCAAGGCCTGCCGGTAGGGAGCGGCCGCAGGAAAAGTGCAGCCTTGGTAGGTCTGGCCACTGGCGCCACCGAGCACCTGCTCATGGCTTGAGAGCATCTCCACCGTGCCGGGATGGCCAGGCTGGCCAGGATGGATCGTGCCCTGCACGCTGGGGGAGCTGAGCTCCTCGCCCCCCTCCAGCCAGGCCTCCACCAGAGCCCCCTGCTGGCCCAGCTGTTCACGCCAGCTGGGGGAGGGCATCGGCAGCTGCTCAAGGGCCTGGCGCAGCCGCTGGCGCCGCCCGGCGGCACCGAGCTCAGCCAGCTGGAGCGGGGCCAGGGCCAGGGCCGCGTTGCCCTCGCCGCCGAAGCCTTCATTGAGCTTCACGACGCACTTGCCCAGCTGGGGATGGGCCTCCCAGAGGTCGGCGGTGGCCTCCGTCAGGTCGTCGAGGCTGTGGGTGAGGGCCGAGCCGGGGGGATGGGGTACGCCGCAGCGGGCAAACAGCTCCCGGCTGCCGGCCTTGCTGCCCCAGTAGCCCAGGGCCGGGTCGGTGCCCAGCAGGGGCACCTGCAGCCGCTCCGACAACTGCCGCTCCAGATCGCTCACCACAAAGCAGTTGATGAAGCTGCGCCCTGGCCGCAGCAGCTCGGCAATGCGGGCCAGCAGGGCAGGCCGCTCCAGCAGCTTGGCGGTGAGGGGCCGGCTGGAGGCGTCGTCGGTATCGAGCAGGTGCAGGCGCCGCCGAGCATGGGAGGTGGGCAGGCCCGGCAGCAACTCCAGCACCGTATCCACCACCAGCTCCCCCAGGGGCTTGCTGGAGGTGTAAACCATGCGCACCCCCGGATCCCGCAGTCGCATCAGGGCGAATAACTGCCGCTCCTCGTAGTGGTGGGCCCCGGTCACCAGGTCGATCTGGCGCTGGTCCATCGACAGCGATGGCACCATCAGCACATCCACATCAGGCCCCTGGGCCTGGGTGGTGCGGCCCCATTCGGGCTTCAGCTGGCGCTGGAGCTCGCGGAAGCTGAGCAGGGTCATGGCGGGATCAGGCGCTGTAGGCCTTGCGGGCCGGGATCGGGTAGGGGATGCGACGGTGGCGCATCCGCCTCCACACCCGCACGAAGGCACGGATCAGCAGTTCTAGTTCGGCCCGGCTGATCCCGCTCTGCACCAGCTGGTTTTCTGCCTGGCGCGCCTGCACGATGCGACGCACCATCTGGCGGGCCTCCGCTTCGTTGGTGCCGGGAGGCAGGGAGCGCAGGGCAGCTTCACAGCCATCGGCGAGCATCAGGATTGCCGTTTCCCGACTGCGGGGCGTGGGGCCCAGATAGCGAAACCGCTGCTCGGGGGTACTGGGATCCCGCTGACGCGCCTGGTGGAGGAAGTAGCCCATCTTCAAAGTGCCCTGGTGCTCGGGGATGAAGTCGGCCAGGGGCCGGGGCAGCCGATAGCGACGGGCCAGCTTCAGCCCCTCATCCACATGGGCCTGGAGGATCAGGGCGCTGGCGGCGGGGTCATCGAGGGCGTCGTGGGGGTTGCTGCCTTCCCCTTGGTTTTCGATGAACCACTGGGGGCCATGCAGCTTGCCCACGTCGTGGTAGAGGGCCCCGGTGCGCACCAGGTCGATATCGGCCTGAATCGCCCGGGCCCCCTCCTCAGCCAGGCCGGCGATCATCAGGGTGTGTTCGAAGGTGCCTGGCGCCTCAACCGAGAGCCGCCGCAGCAGCGGCCGCTGCAGGTCGGCCAGTTCCATCAGCCGCGCCCGGGTCACAAGCCCGAAGAAGGTCTCCACCAGTGGGGCCAGCAGCAGTCCCGCCATCAACAGCCCGCCCAGCAGCAGGGCCTCGCTGAGCAGGTCTACCTGCACCGCCGGGCTGCGGCTCTGCAGCAGCAGATACTGGACTCCCAAGCCCGCACCCGGCAGCAGCACGGCCAGCTGCAGCAGTTCGGCCCGGTTGCGCTGCCGGCCGGCCGTCACCGCTGCCGCGCTGCCCACGCCAACGGCCACCAGCAGCCGCAGGGCTACCAGGCCCGTGATCGGTAGGGGCCAGAGCAGGCTGGCCGCCGCCAGCCAGGCCAGGCCGCAGGCCGTGCCCAGGCCCTGGGCCAGCAGCAATACCGGCGGCACCAGCAGCACCATGGGGCTGGCCAGGGGGCCCAACCAAAGGGTGAAGCCCTGCATCACCAACATGGCCCCCAGGGCCAGCAGGGCCTGCCGCGGCTCCAGACAGGCCCGCCAGCGCCGCAGCACCAGCACCATCACCCCAACCACGGCCAGGGCCTCAAGGAAGTGGCCCAGCCAGGCGAGGGGCCGGGGCCGTCGGTTGACCAGACCGAAATAATCGAGCACATCCAAGGCCTGGGGACTGATGGGCTCCCCCTGGCGGATCACCAGATCGCCCTGCTGCACCACGATCGTGGGGATGCTCTGCTGGGTGATCAGGGCCTCGATGCGCCGCTGGCTCAAGCCCTGGTCACTGCGCAGGTTGGAGTGGCCCTGCAGCGAAGCGGCCAGCAGCCTGGCGCCCAGCCCCCTCGGGATCGGCGCCAGCGAATCCAGTTGCAGGCTGGCGGCCTGCAGCAAGTGCCCTTCGGCCAAGCCGGGAGCCAGCCCCTGACTGAGCATGCGCAGCTGGGCCTGGCGCACCTCCCGGGCCCAGGCCGTGAGCTCGGCGCTGCCCAGACCCTGCAGCCAGCTGCGCTCCTGGGCGGTGATCTGCACCGGTTCGAGGCGTGGTTGGTTGGCGTTGGCCTGCTGCTCCACCGCCTTGAGACCCTGCTCCAACTTCTGGCTCAGCAGTCGGTTGGTCTGCCCATCCACCACCTGCACGGTGGTGCGGGGCACCAGCGCCTGACGGCGCTGCTCGAGGGCATCACTGTCGAGCACCCGGGCGGCGTTGGGGGCCCGCAGGGTGAACGGGGCCGCCATTCCGGGCCGCAGGCTGGGCTCCACCAGCCAGGGCCAGCTCGCCACCAGGGCCACCAGGGCGCACACCAACAGCACCGAGACCGTGTCTCGAGCGCGCCAGATTGCCGGTGACTGGCGCGGGCGCTCCAGTCGCAGCAGCTGACGCCAGAGGGATCGCAGCCGCCTCAACACCATTTCCAAACGCTAGCCGGCCCATTCGCAGCCGGGATTGCAAGCTGGGGAGCAGGTTGAATTCTTTTTCCTATGGCCACCCTTCTGGATGGCCGCCGTCTGGCCGGCGAGATCGAAGCCCGGCTACAGGCGGTGATTGCCAGGCATGGCACCCAGCTGGGTCGCCCCCCGGGGCTGGCCGTGTTGCGGGTGGGTGATGACCCCGCCAGCGGCGTCTACGTCGCCAACAAGGAAAAGGCCTGCGCCCGGGTGGGCATCACCAGCCTCGGCGCCCATCTGGCCGCCGGCACCGGCGCCGAGGAGGTGCTCGCCGCCGTGCGCCGCCTCAATGCCGATCCCTGCTGTGATGGCATCTTGCTGCAGCTGCCCCTGCCGGCCGGGCTGGCGGAGGGGCCCCTGCTGATGGCAATCGATCCGGCCAAGGATGCCGACGGCCTCCACACCCTCAACCTGGGCCACCTGCTCAAAGGGGAACCCGGGCCCCGCAGCTGCACCCCCGCCGGGGTGATGGCCCTGCTAGCCCGCCACGGCGTGGCGCTGGCCGGACTGCGGGCCGTGGTGGTGGGCCGCAGCATCCTGGTGGGCCAGCCCATGGCGCTAATGCTGCAGGCCGCCGACGCCACCGTCACGGTGGCCCATTCCCGCACCACCGATCTGGCCGCCCTCACCCGCCAGGCCGACGTGCTGGTGGTGGCCGCCGGCCGGCCGCGCATGATCGGCGCCGAGCACGTCAAGCCTGGTGCGGTGGTGGTGGATGTGGGCATTCACCGCACCGAGAGCGGCCTCTGCGGCGATGTGCGCTTTGAGGAGGTGGAGCCGATCGCCAGCGCCATCAGCCCCGTGCCCGGCGGCGTTGGCCCAATGACCGTCACCATGCTGCTGGTGAACACCGTGGTGGCCTGGTGCCGCCGGGCCGGGCTCGACCACGGCCTGGGCGATCTGGTGCCTTACCGGGGATTGGATGGTCCCTGGGCTGGTCAGGATCCGGGGGTAAGGGTCGAAGGGGGGTAAGGGTCGAGGGGGTGGTGTTCTGCTGCTGTCATTGATTCTGTACAGCTGTACAAAATCAATGACACTGTGCCCAGCGAAGCCAGAGCTCTCCGCCGCAACGTTTCCCTCTCTTAAGCACCCTGCGCCACCCCGCCTGAGAGAATCCCCGCCAGGAATGGCCAGAGGCCCAGCCCCCATGACCGCGGCGGTGACAACCACGTTTGATTTCGCCGCCTACCTGGAGGCCGCCCGCCTGAAGGTGGAAGGGGCGCTCGCTGCCTCCCTGGGGCCGGAGCGACCCGAGACCCTGCGGGAGGCGATGCGCTATTCGCTGCTGGCTGGTGGCAAGCGGCTGCGGCCGATCCTCTGCCTGGCGGCCTGTGAGCTGGCCGGCGGCGACAGCGAGCTGGCGATGCCGACAGCGGTGGCCCTGGAGATGGTGCACACGATGTCGTTGATCCATGACGACCTGCCCGCCATGGACAACGACGACCTGCGCCGCGGCCGGCCCACCAACCACAAGGTTTACGGCGAAGCCAAGGCGATCCTGGCCGGCGATGCCCTGCTCACCCGCGCCTTCGAGATGGTGGCCCTGCGCAGCCCCGGCGTGCCCCCCCAGCAGCTGCTCGCCGTGGTGGGCGAACTCTCCCTGGCCTCCGGCGCCCCCGGCCTGGTGGGCGGCCAGGTGGTGGATCTGGAGTGTGAGGGCCAATCCGTTGACCTCGCCACCCTCGAATACATCCACCTGCACAAAACCGGCGCCCTGCTGCGGGCCTGCGTGCTCAGCGGCGCCCTGATCGCCGGCGCCCCAGAGGCGCTGCTGGCGGCCCTGCGCACCTACGCCCGCGGCATCGGCCTGGCCTTCCAGATCATCGACGACATCCTCGATGTCACCGCCAGCAGTGAGGTGCTCGGCAAGACCGCCGGCAAGGACCTCACCGCCGACAAGACCACCTACCCCAAGCTGCTGGGCCTGGAGGAATCCCGCCAGCGGGCCGATGCCCTTGTGGCCGAGGCCAAGGCGGCCCTGGCACCCTTTGCCAGCGGGGAGCCGCAGGCGCTCAAGGCCGCGCCCCTGCTCGCCCTGGCCGACTTCATCACCAGTCGCGACCGATGAGTGAACCTCTGCTGGCCATACTTGACAACGGCGTGCTGTGGTGGGGCCTGGCTGCCTGCGGGGTGGCCCAGCTCTCCAAGCTGGTGATCGAGCTGGTGGTGCATCGCCGCTGGAATCCGCGGGTGCTGGTGGAAACCGGCGGCATGCCTTCAAGTCACTCGGCCCTGCTCACCGGCACCACCGCGGCCCTGGGCTGGGTGGAGGGTTTTGGGGGGCCACTCTTCGGCCTGGCGGCCGTGCTCTGTTTCGTGGTGCTCTACGACGCCTCCGGCGTGCGCCGTGCCGCCGGCCTCACCGCCGCCCGGGTGAATGCCATGGGTGAAATTGCAAAAGGTGAGATTGCTAAGGGTGATCTCGATATAGACAGTGCCAATTCCCGCCAGCACGGGAAGCCCCTCAAGGAAAATCTCGGCCACACCCGACTTGAGGTGCTGATCGGCTCCCTGATCGGCCCCCTGGTGGCCCTGCCCGGGCTGGTGCTGGCGGGATCCCCCCTGCACCTAGCCCAGGCCCTGGGCTGGCTCGCCCCGATTGGCTGAAGCCCCCACCCTCACCGCCGACCAGCAGGCCGCCGCCACCGCCTTCGCCGCCTGGCTCGCCGGGCCCGGGGATGGGGCGCCGTTCGTGCTGGGCGGCTATGCCGGCACCGGCAAAACATTCCTATCCACCCGGTTTCTGGCCCAGGTGGAGGCCACCGGCCTCTGCTGGACCGTGGTGGCCCCAACCCACAAGGCCGTGGGTGTGCTGCGCTCCCAGCTGGCCCTAGCGGGCCTTTCCCCCACCTGGTATCCCTCCACCATCCACCGGCTGCTGCGCCTCAAGCTGCGCCGCCAGGGGGACCTGGAGCGCTGCGAGGAAACCGAGCAGACCGCAATGGCCCTCGAGCACCTGGGCCTGGTGCTGGTGGATGAGGCCTCGATGGTTGACAGCAGCCTGCTGGAGATTGCCCTGCGCTGCGCCCACCCCTTCCGCACCCGGCTGGTGTTCGTGGGCGATCCGGCCCAGCTGCCGCCGGTGGGCGAGCCCGAGAGTCCGGTGTTCAGCCTGGGCCGGGCCTGCCGGGCCGAACTGCAACAGGTGGTGCGCCACCAGGGGCCGGTGCTGCGCCTGGCCTCCGGGCTGCGCCAGGGGGACCTGCCCTGCCGCCGGCCAGCGGCGCTGGCGCCGATCCGCACCGAGACCGGCCAGGTGGCCCTGCTGGAGCGGGGCGCCTGGCTGGAAGCCGCCCAGGCCGCCCTGCGCCGCAGCGCCGAAACCGACAACCCCGACCTGGCGCGGATCCTCTGCTACACCAACCGCTGCCTCGAGCAGCTGGTGCCGATCGCCCGCCGCGCCCTGCACGGCGAGATGGCCGACCAGCTGCCGGTGCTGCCCGGCGAGGTGCTGATCACCCGCACGGCGGTGATGGCCCCCGCCTGCCGGGAAGGGGAAGATGCCGCCGAGGAGCCGGACATGCTGCTGGGCTCGAACCGGGAGCTGGTGGTGCGCGATGTCATCCCGGAGCGCTGCGACCTGGCCGACTTCGGCGTCACTGATGCGCCGGTGATCGACACCCTCACCGCCCGGGTGGAGGCCGGCGAGAGCCAGCTGAGCCTGCGGCTGCTGCCGCCATTGGGCACGGCGGCCCGGATCGCCCTTGAGGCTGTGTTGGCCCGCCTGCGCCAACAGGCCAAGGACGCCGGCAAACAGGAAGGCAGGAGCCTGTGGCGCCGTTTTTTCCTGGTGCGCGACGCCTTTGCCTCCCTCGGTCCTGCCGCCGTTCTGACCGTGCACCGCAGCCAGGGCAGCACCTTCGCCGAGGTGTTCGTCGCCGGCGATGTGTTCTGGCCCAGCGACCCGGTGCTGCGCCGCCAGCTGGTGTATGTGGCGGTGAGCCGGGCCAGCAAGGCGGTCACCCTTGAGGCCAGCGCACCGGGCGCCGCCCCCAGCTCCCGCGCCGACCAGCAGCTCTGGCGCGACTGGTTGGGGCAAGATTGCTAAGTGCGCTGGCCCCTCAGGCCAGCTGCAGGCCCTCGATCCCCTGCCAGCCCAGGTAGAGCGCCAGGACCACACTCACCAGCCCCACCAACAGGTCGCCCTTGGCGAACAGCCACTGCTTGCCCCGCTCCAGCAGGGGCAGGATGCGCTCGGGGCCAACCAGCAGCAGGGCCAGCAGGGGCGTCAGCAGCAGGCTGGCGCTCACCAGGCTGAACACTGCGGTGGCCAGCACTTCCGTTCCCCGGCCCAGGCCGGCGGCCAGCAGGCTGGTGGCCGTCTTGGCAAACAGAAACAGGTCGTCCGGGCTGGCCACCTGGAGGGCGGCGCTGATGGCCAGCAGCAGGGGCAGAGGCATGGCGCTGAACTGATCCAGCCGGCGGGTCCAGCCGGGCGGTCCGGCGCCCTCCTCCTTGCTGAGCAGCTCCTTGAGCCCCAGCCCCAGCAGGGCGCCGGCGGCCAGCAGATCCAGGCCGGTGCGGTGGCTGGTGCCCTTTTCCATGCTGAGCACCAGACCGTGACCCACCGTGAGCAGAAGGGCCACCACCAGGGCGGCCGTCACCAGCCAGGCGGCCACAAACCAGCCGCCCCGCTGCAGGGGCCTGGGGCCGAGCAGGAGCAACAGCAGCAGGCCGATGTGCAGCGGCGAGAAACCGATCGCCAGACCAAAGGCCGAGAGCTCCCCCAGCAGGCTGGCCAGATCAGTCATTTCGCCGCAGCCGCAACGGGAACATTCCAGCGCACCAGCGTGCGCCGCTCGCGCTCATGGCCGAGCACGCTGAGCGTGGCCGTATTCAGATTGAACAGGGCGCCACCGGCGGGCCCCAACCCCAGCCAGGTGCCCGCCAGGCTGCGCAGGATATGGCCGTGGGCCACCAGGGCCACCACACCAGAGCCGGCACCAGCCCCAGCTCCGGCTCCAGCCAGGGATTCAGCCAGGGCGATCACCCGCAGGCAGCGCTCCTCCACCTGGGCGCTGTCCTCACCGCCTGGGCAGCCGTGGCTCCACACGGTCCATTGGGGCACCTGGCGGCGGATCTCGGCGGTGGTGATGCCCTCGTAGCGGCCGTAATCCCACTCATGCAGGTCTGGGCAGGGGCGAGCCCCTTCCCCCAGGCCCGCCAGCTCGGCGGTACGCCGGGCCCGCTGCAGCGGACTCACCAGCACGGCCGCAAAGGGCTGACGCGCCAATACCTGGGCCAGCGCCCGCGCTTCCGCTTCTCCCTCCGGCAGCAGGGGCAGGTCGGTGCGGCCGGTATGGCGCCCATTCAGGGCCCATTCCGTGGCCCCATGGCGCAGCAGCCAGAGTTCCAGCGCCGGTGTAGCCAGCATGGGGTTCAGGTCCGCACCTCAAACCAGTCGGCACCGGTGGCGGCCACTTGGGCGCTGGCCACGCTGTTGACCACCGCTTGCGCTGGACCCTTTTCGCACCAGATGCGCAGCTCGGTGAGGTCTTGGGGGTTGCCCTCTGCCTCCAGTTCCACCGAGCCGTCAGGGAGGTTGCGCACCCAGCCACTCAGGCCGAGTTCCTGGCAGCGGGCAGAGCAGGCGGCCCGGTAGCCCACCCCCTGCACCTGGCCGCGCACGATCAGCCGCCAGCGTTCCTGCTGGATCAGGGGCTTGGGCTCATGGGGGCGGATGAAACGGCGCTCATCGGCAGCGGCACGGCGCGCCCGGCTGCGGCTGCCAGGCGTGAGGGAATCACCGGGCATCCAGCCCAGTGGAGATGCAGCCAGCTGGCGTGCACGTTCGGCGCTGTCCATCCTTCGCTCCGGGTTGCGGTCCCCCAGCCATCAAGCTGCCACAGCCCGTCGCCACTGGCTACAGATTCAAGCTGCCAGCGATGAAATTCATGGCCGCTAAAGGTTTCCCCAGGCCGCACCAGCAACCCTGCCGCCCTTGCCGTGGCCTGGCGATAGCCCAGGCTCAGCCCCCCCTTGCGCGCCTGGAAGGGCAACACGCCGGCCATCCGGTGCAGCCGGCCCTCGCCATCGGCCAGCTGCTCACCGAGCAGTAACAATCCGCCGCATTCAGCCACCAGCGGCACCCCCCCGGCCGCCGCGCGGGCCAGGTCTGCCAGGCTGCGCCGACTGGCCGCCAGCTGGGCGGCATGGAGCTCCGGATAGCCCCCCGGCAGCAGCACCGCCCGGCAGCCGGCGGGGAGGGGCTCGTCGGCCAGGGGGCTCCAGGCCAGCGGCTCAAGGCCGACGGCCTGCAGCAGTTCGCCGGCCTCGGGGTAGCGGAAGTGGAAGGCCGCATCGCTGGCGATCGCCACCGGCAAAGGCCCTGACCCCCCGCTGGCTTCCAGGGGCGGTTGCTGGTCCCGCAGGCACCAGTGGATGGGATTGCCGGCACCGACCTGGGCCGCAGGCGGCGCCAACAGGGGCAGCAGCAACTCCAGGTTGAGCTGGCGGACGGCCAGCTCGGCCCACTGCTCCTGGCGCTGCTCAAGGTCGTGCAGCTCGCCGGGCGGCAGCAGCCCCAGGTGGCGGGAAGGGAGCTCCAGGCTCGGGTGGTGGGGCAGCACCCCCAGCAGGGGCACCTCAATGGCCTGCAGTGCTTCGGCCAGCAGGGCGTGGTGGCGCTCGCTGCCCACCCGATTGAGCACCACGCCGGCCAGCCGCACCGGCGGCGGGCCATGGTCGCGGAAGCCCCGCACCAGGGCCGCCACGGATCCGGCCTGGCGGGAGGCCTCCACCACGAGCACCACCGGCAAGCCCAGCTGGGCCGCCACCGCCGCCGAGCTGCCCTCGCTGCTGGGGCCGCGGCCATCGAACAGGCCCATCACCCCCTCCACCAGGGCCAGGTCGGCCCGGCTGCCATGCCAGTGGAAACTGCGCTCAACCCACTCCGGCCCGCAGAGCAGGGGATCGAGGTTGCGGCAGAGGCGGCCACTCACCTGGCTGAGCAGCTGGGGGTCGAGGTAGTCGGGCCCCACCTTGAAGGGCTGCAGCTGGAGGCCCTGCCGCCGGGCCCAGGCCGCCAGGCACAGCGACAGCAGGGTCTTGCCGCTGCCACTGCTGGGCGCGGCGATCAGGCAGGCCATTGCGGGCGGGGAGAGCGCGGGCTCAGGGGAGAAGTCTGGCGGCGATCGGGGCAGCTACCGCCAGCAGGGGGTTGGTGGAATCGTGGCCGCCGGAGAGCAGGCGGGCCATCTCCATCTCCTCGCTTTCATTCGGCAGGGGAACCACCTCCTCTGCCAGCTCCATGCTGGCCATGCCGCCCGATTCGAGCCGCATGCAGCCGCCCGATTCCGAACAGAGAATCACGCACAGGGGCGACCCCTGGCTGCTCTGGCAGATCAGGCGCAGGCCCACCATGGCGCCCGGGTGGGTCTTGGGAACGCCAACCGGCACGGGCATTTGACGGAAACGCACGGTCTGGCCGTCGGTGCGCTCAAATTCGGCGCCGATCCCCTGGCCGGAGCCATCGCCATCGACGGCATAGGTCGCGGTCAGGTGCCAGCCCAAGCGGTCGGCCAGCCAGGCCGCCAGCAGCAGCCCCTTCACGGGGTTGTCGCCCTCGACGTCCAGGTCGAGCTGCACCACGTGGTTGAGGGCATCCCGCCGGGAGGGGGGGTCGAACACCATGGCCAGGGATTCGCGCCAGCTGCGCAGCCGCATCCAGTTGAGGTCGTTGATCGGCTGGCCCGCCCCAACCCGTGCCACCAGCAGGTCGAGGCAGCGGCGCGGATCCCCTAGCGACGAATCCACCACCAGGCGGCGGTTTCCGCTGGCCAGGGCCGTCATCACCTCGGGCGCCTCATCGAGGCTGCTGTTCCACCACACCCAGCAGGGCAGCTCGGGGCTGATCAGGGGTTGCACCAGATCGAGGTTCTCGCGCAGGGCACCGGTGCCGCCCCGCAGCACCACCACATCGCCACAGGCATCGCCGCCGGCCCCCTCCTCCGGCAGGGGGCAGTAGGCCGCCACCAGGGTTTCCAGGGGTTTGGCGCCATCGAGGGTGGGGGCCAGGGTGATCAGTCGCCGGGGCATGTGGACGCTGATCGCCCCCTCGACAAACTGGCCCCGCAGGTCGGCGGCGTGGTGATCGCCACCCAGGTTGCCGATCGCCCAGGCCAGCTGGGGATCCATCGGCGCGGTGCTCAAAGGGAGCCCGCAGCTGATCGCGGCGGCCCGGGCCGCCTCCAGCACCGTGTCGTTGAGCAGGCCGGTGATCGGCCCATCCAGGCGGCCGCAGCGCACCAGTTGCTGCTCCAACCAGGAGCCCTCCCACACCACCAGGGTGAAGGTAGCGGCGCCGTGGGAGCTACCCAGCTCATCACTCCAGAGGCGCTCCAGGTAGCCGGGCACCTCGGCGGGGGGCAGAACAAGCGGGGCCTGGAGAGTGAGCTGGGTCGACATGGCGGATCAGGGATGAAAAATCAGGGGCGTCGCCAGATCAGGCCGTCATCGGCCAGCAGGCTGTCGGCGGCGCCAGGCCCCCAGGTGCGGGCCTCGTAGGGGTAGACCGGCAGCTGGGCGGGGGCGTCCTCAATCAGCTCCAGCAGGGGGGTGTAGAGCCGCCAGGCGGCCTCCACCTCGTCACTGCGGGTGTAGAGGGTGGGGTCGCCCAGCATGGCGTCAGCCAGCAGGCGCACATAGCCCTCGTCGCTGGGTTCGCCGAAGCTGTCGTCGTAGGAGAAGGCCATGTCCACCGGCCGGCTGCGCATGCCCGAACCGGGGGCCTTGACCTCGAATTTGAATTCCGCCCCCTCGTTGGGTTGGATGCGCAGGATCAGCTGGTTGGGGGTGGGGGCGCCACCGGCCGCATCAAACAGGTGCACCGGCGCCTCCCGGAAGGTGAGCACCACTTCGGAAAGCCGCTTGGGCAGCCGTTTGCCGGTGCGCAGGTAGAAGGGCACCCCCTGCCAGCGCCAGTTGTTGATGAACAGCTTCATCGCCACGTAGGTCTCCGTGGTGCTCTCGGGGTTCACCCCGGGCTCCTGGCGGTAGCCGGTGATCGGCTTGCTGCTTGAGCCCCCCGGCCCGTACTGGCCCCGCACACAGCACTTCCAGGGTTCGTCCTCATTGGCTAGGCGCGCTGCCTGCAGCACCTTGGCCTTCTCGTTGCGCATCGACTCGGGGTCGAAGCGGCCCGGCGCCTCCATGGTGGTGAGGGCCAGCATTTGGGTGAGGTGGTTCTGCACCATGTCTCGCAGGGCGCCCGAGCTCTCGTAGTAGCCGGCCCGCTCCTCAACCCCCACGGTTTCGGCGGCAGTGATTTGCACACTCGAGATGTAGTTGCGGTTCCAGATCGGCTCGAAGATCGTGTTGGCGAAGCGCATCACCAGGATGTTCTGGACCGTCTCCTTACCCAGGTAGTGGTCGATCCGGAAGATCTGATTTTCCTGGGCGCTGGTCTGCACCACCCGGTTGAGTTCCTGGGCGCTGCCGTAGTCGCGGCCGAAGGGCTTCTCGATCACCACCCGGCTGCGGGCCGGGTCACTCAGCAGGCCGGCGGCGGCCAGGGAGCGGCAGCCACTGCCATAGAAGTTGGGCGAAACCGAGAGGTAGAAGGTGCGGTTGTTGCGGGTGGCCCGCTGCCGGTCAATCACGGCCAGGCGTTCGCCCAGTCGCACCACCGACGGAGGATCCTGCAGGTCGACGGGTTCGTAGAAGAGCCCAGCCGCAAACTGCTCCCAGGCCAGCGGGTGCTCGGCCACCTCATTTGCCAGGGCCTCGGCCATGCGGCTGCGGAACTCCTCGTCGCTCCAGGGGCGGCGGGCGCAGCCCAGGACAGCGAATTCACTGGGCAGGCGCCGCTGGCGGAAGAGCTCAAACAGGGCCGGGATCAATTTGCGGTGGGTGAGGTCACCGCTGGCCCCGAAGATCACCAGGCATTGGGGGGGAATGACCCGCTCCTGGCGAAGACCTACCCGCAGTGGATTGGTGAGCACAGCGCCCATGGATGCCTTTCCGGTCTCCATGGTTTAACCGGCCCAGGGCCCTCTCCCGGCGCTTGGCCCACTTTGTGATGGTTTCTGTGTGGGATTGGCCAAAAACCGGCCCAGGGCTCAGTAGGTTTCCACGTGCCAGCGATCGGCCTTTTTGAGCTGGGGCCGCAGCTCAGACCAGTCGAGGCCCTTGGCCGCCGCGGCCACGCCCATGGCCTCGTCGATACCCGGCTCCATGCCCCGCAGACCGCACATGTAGACGTGGGTTTTGGGGTTTTCGATCCAAGCGAAGATCTCCTCGGCGTTCTCGCTGACCCGGTCTTGGATGTACATGCGGCCGCCCTTGGCGTTCTGCTGCTCCCGGCTGATCGCTTTGGTGTAGCGGAAGTTGTCGGGGAACTGGGCCTGGTAGTGCTCGAAGTCGGCGTCGTAGAGCAGGTTGGCGGTGGTGGGGGAGCCCATGAACAGCCAGGCCTTGCCACGGAAGGTCCAGCCGTTCTTCTCGCGCTCGGCCGGCTCGAACATGCGGCGCAGGTAGGTGCGCATCGGCGCGATGCCCGTGCCGGTGGCCAGCATGATCACGTTGGCCTCCTCGTCTTCGGGCAGGAGCATCTCCTTGCCCACCGGGCCGGTGATCTTCACCTTGGCGCCGGGTTCGATGTCACACAGGAAGGTGGAACAGACGCCGTTGATGGTTTCGCCGTCCTTCTCGTATTGCAGCTGGCGTACGCAGAGGGAAACGGTGTGGCCTTCCAGGTTGTCGCCGTGGCGGGTGCTGGCGATCGAATAGAGGCGCAGCTTGTTGGGTTTGCCGTTGGCGTCGGTGCCATCGGGAATGATGCCGATGCTCTGGCCTTCGACGTAGTGCAGCTGGGGATCTCCGCCCTGGAGGTCGAAGGTGATGTGGTTCACCCGACCGATGGCGCCTTCGCCCACCAGGCCGTAGTTCTCGACGACGGTGCCCATGAAGGGTGCCTTCGGCTTGTAGAGGTTGACGGGAACGTCGGCGTGGGACACGGCAGCAGGTTTGGTGGGAGGGGTTGTCTGGGGAGCAGCTGGTGCTGGGGGGGAGGTCTCAGGGGGGCTGGCATCGCCGCTGAGCACGGCACTGATCCGCCCCCCCTGGCGGGCAATCGTCTGCATCAGGCCCTGCAGCTGGGCGAGCGGCACGGTGAAGCGCCGTTCGGCCTGGCGCTGCTTGCCCACGCCGAAGGCTTCCACCACAACGGTGAACATGCGGCTGTCGGACTGGGTGGCGCGCCCTGTGGAAACTCTCATGCAGACCCTTCCCGCTTAAAAGCGGGCTGATCATAGGGAACCCATCTGCTGCGATTTTGTGGCGAACACCGCTAGGTTTGCCAGCACACTGTGACCGTGCCTCCTTGGCGCAGATCCTTGTACCGTCAGCAGCCGCCGGTTCCCTGTCCCAAGGGGCAGTGAACGGGGCCGATCCAGCTAGTCAGGCTGATCCAGCTAGCCAGCAGCTCTGCAGCCTCGACACGATTCAGCAGGAGATGGAGCGGCTGCCCCAGGGGGCCCGGCGGCTGGCGGTGCAGCTGAGCCTGAGCCCAGACCCCCAATGCCTCTGGTCGGTACTGACCGATTACGGCAACCTCAACAACTACATCCCAAACCTGGCCTCCTCCCGCCAGCTCTGGCGTCGCGGCAACGTGGTGGGCCTGGA
>NZ_JAGQCQ010000044.1:0-16068 GCF_024346275.1 Cyanobium sp. BA20m-p-22 | reverse complement strand
CGGAAATCGATGCTGATTAAACGAAAGTTCTCCTCCTCAGGCAGATCCAGGGCTCGCTCGGCCCAGCTGGCCCCACCGTCGTTGGTTTCGAGGATCAGCCGGTTGCTGCCCACCAGAAAGCCATGGCTGGTATCGGTGAAGGCCACATCGAGGGGGTTGGCCTTGGTGGCCAGGGCCACCGGCTGCCAGGGGCTGGTCGCCGCCATGGGCAAGCCGGTGGTCACACAGCCGGAGAGGCCGAAGCCAAGCCCGATCACCAAGAGCAAACCCAGGAGGGGTCGCAACAGAGTCCCAAGCGGGCGGAGCAGGGGAGAGCCAGTCATCAGCGCAGGGAATAGAGGGAGAGGAAAAAGGCGAAGGCCAGGGCGAAGCCGCCGAAAATCAGCACATTCTTCTGACCGGGAGTCAGGCGGTTGACCCCCAGGCCGAAGTTGAGATTCTCCTCGAAGCCGCTGGGCTTGTTGCGGGGGCCGATGTCCTTGAAGGCTCCCACCCGACTGCGACACACCGGGCAACGGAAGCTGATCGGATCAAGCTCCACAAAGGGTGTGCCGGGTTCGATGGCCAGCTTGCGCACCCCCTCCGCCGGGTCGTAGACGAACCCGCAGCTGCGGCATTCGAAGCGGTGGTCGGCCGGATCCACCTCCCCATCTGCAGAGCCAGACTGGGGGCCAGACTCGGGGCCAGGACTTGGCGCGGCCGGCTCTGGCGTGGCTGATGGCTCCGGTGTGGCTGTTGGCTCCGATGTATCGGTGGAAGTCATCCCTGGGCCTCGAGCGCTGGTGTCAGATTATCGGCGCCCGTCGGGCCGATGCCGCCACCATCCGGCCCCGGGTGGCAGACTGGGCGCAGGTAGGTCCAAGTTGGTTGCATGTTCGTGCTCGCGGGCTACGACGCCTTTCTCGGCTTCCTGCTGATCGCAGCAGCTGTTCCAGTGCTTGCACTGGTGGCAAATAAATTGCTGTCGCCCAGCAGTCGCATGGGCGAGCGGGAGCTGACTTACGAATCTGGCATGGAGCCAATCGGCGGCGCCTGGATTCAGTTCAACATTCGTTATTACATGTTTGCTCTGGTCTTCGTGATCTTCGACGTGGAGACCGTTTTCCTCTACCCCTGGGCAGTGGCTTTCCACCGGCTTGGGGTGCTGGCCTTCATTGAGGCCCTTGTCTTCATTTCCATCCTTGTGCTTGCCCTGGCCTACGCCTGGCGCAAGGGCGCCCTTGAGTGGAGCTGACCCATGAATGAAACCCTCTCCATTGACGCCCTCAAGGACCTACGGGCGGCAAACTGCAACCCTATCGGCGCCCCCACGGTTACATCAGAGCTCTCTGAGAACATCATTCTCACGACCCTCGATGACATCCACAACTGGGCCCGGCTCAGCAGCCTCTGGCCCCTGCTCTATGGCACCGCCTGCTGCTTCATCGAATTTGCTGCCCTGATCGGCTCCCGCTTTGATTTCGATCGCTTCGGCCTGGTGCCCCGCTCCAGCCCGCGCCAGGCAGATCTGCTGATCGTCGCCGGCACCGTGACCATGAAAATGGCTCCTGCCCTGGTTCGGCTCTACGAGCAGATGCCCGAGCCCAAATACGTGATCGCCATGGGTGCCTGCACTATCACTGGAGGCATGTTTTCGGCAGATTCCACCACCGCCGTGCGCGGCGTGGACAAGCTGATCCCCGTAGACCTCTACCTGCCTGGCTGCCCGCCTCGCCCCGAGGCGATCTTCGATGCGGTGATCAAGCTGCGCAAAAAGGTGGGCAACGAGGCCTTGGCCGAACGGGGCAATCTCCAGCAGACCCACCGCTACTGCACTGTGACCCACCAGATGAAGGCGGTTCAGCCCATCGTTAACGGCCAATACCTTTCAGCCAAAACCCAGAAGCAGGCCCTGGCCGCCGCCAGCGCCCTACCCCTGGCCGCCCCAGCTGCCGCGATTCCCGCCAAAGCCGAATCCTGAGCCCCCCTGCAGCCATGCCAGAACAAATCCCTACTAACGACCCCGCCGAGAGCCTGGCCCTAGAGACCGGCCCTGAACCCGGCCCCGTGGGCAGCTGGCTGACCAGTCAGGGCTTCGACCATGCCCCCCTGGGCAAGGACCATCTGGGGATAGAGATGATCGGCGTTGAAGCGGCCTTTCTGCCCCTGATCGCCACGGCCCTCAAAACCCAGGGCTTCGACTATCTGCAGTGCCAGGGGGGCTATGACGAGGGCCCCGGCGGGCGGCTGGTCAGTTTTTACAATCTGGTGAAGCTGGCAGAGCTGGCCGATCGAAGCCCGGCCGGAGAGGTGCCGGCCGATCAGCCCCCCGCGGAAGTGCGGCTCAAGGTGTTCCTGGCCCGGGATGGCGATCTCACCATCCCCACCCTCTATGGCCAGTTTCGGGGAGCTGACTGGCAAGAGCGGGAAACCTTTGACATGTTCGGGATCAATTACGCAGGTCACCCCCACCCCAAGCGACTGCTGATGCCCGAAGACTGGAAGGGTTATCCCATGCGCAAGGACTACGTTCAACCCGACTTCTACGAGCTGCAGGACGCTTACTGATCCCAGCGCTGCCTACTGAGCCCCGCGCTGGTGATTGCGGAAATATTTCATCACCGCCAGGGCCACACTGCGGGGATCGTGGCGCAGGGTGGCCGTGGGCCTAGCTCCCTGCAGGGGGGCCTGCATCACCTCATAGCCATGGCGGCGCAGTTCGCGCAGGTTGCAGAGCACCGGTTCGGCCCCCTGGTGGCGGTAGTGATTGATAAGAGGTGAATCACCCAGATCCTCCTGGGCCAGCACTGAGCTGAACAGGCGCTCCTGCACCCCCAGGCTGGCCAGCTGGGCCTCAATCGCCCGCAGATGGCCCTCCACATCCAGTCCATCGGTTTCCCCCGGCTGGGTCATCAGATTGCAGATGTAAAGGCGGGGCGCCTTGCTCCTGCGGATCGCCTCCACCAGTTCGGGCACCAACAGGTTGGGCAGGAGCGAGGTGTAGAGGCTGCCAGGGCCCAGCACAATCAGATCGGCATGGGCGATCGCCTCCAGGGCCCTGGGCAGGGCGGGGGGGCGAGCCGGCGTGCAGCCCAGCCGCACGATCGGACTGGTGGCATTGCCGATCTTGGATTCCCCTTCAATCCGTTCCCCGTTTTCAAGCTCCGCCCAGAGGCGCACATCCGCATTGGTGGCTGGCACCACCTGACCCTGCACGGCCAACACCCGGCTGCTGGCCGTGATCGCCGATTCCAGGTTGCCGGTGATGGCCGTGAGGGCCGAAAGAAAGAGGTTGCCAAAACTGTGACCCTCCAGGCCACTGCCTGCCTTGAAGCGGTATTGGAACAGTCGGGTGAGCAGGGGCTCCTCCCGGGCCAGGGCTGCCAGGCAGTTGCGGATATCGCCAGGGGGCTGCACCCCCAGCTCCCGGCGCAGCACCCCACTGCTGCCGCCGTCATCGGCCACCGTGACTATGGCCGTGAGATTGCTGCTGTAGCGCTTCAGCCCACTGAGCAGGGTGGAGAGCCCGGTGCCGCCACCGATTGCCACGATATTGGGGCCCCGGTTGAGGCGCCGCTGGGCTAGCAGGGCATCCACCAGCAGGGTGTCCTTTTCCGGCGCCAGGGCCTGCTGGATCGAGCCAAAACTGCGGCTCTGGCCCAGCCAGATCAGCGCCGCCCCAATCAGCAGCACCAGGGGGCCGGTGATCTTGCGGGGCAGGACCCCGGTGACCTGGCCCAGCAGCCACTGGATGCTGGAGAGCATCCAGTAGATGGGCTGCAGATCGGCCCACACCGCCGCACCCAGCAATGCCACCAGCAGCCCCAGGCCGGAGGTCAACACCCAGCGCTTGACCACCAGGCCTGGCCGCAACCAGCGGGCCGCCCGGCGGGAGCGGCTTACGAGGTCTTTTTGGCGTAGCTCGCCGCGGCCGACCCAGCCCGGTTTCGGCAGCGGGCCACGGTTGCGCCGAAATTTCGATGCCGGAGCGGGGTGGGGCAAGGGGCGAAAAGGACGCTGCCACAAGTGGCTGAACTCCGCTGAACTCTACGGAGGGCTTTCGCCGCCAGGAAAGGCCAGGATGGGGCCTGCTCCCGGGTCTCCGCACTGGCCTCCTCCGCCCCACCACCCCTTGCCGAGATGGCCAACCTCAGCGTGCGCTGGGGCCGCTCCCGCCCGGTGCTCGACGAGGTGAGCCTTCAGGTCGCCCCCGGAGAGCGCCTCGTGGTGGTGGGGCCCTCCGGGGCAGGGAAATCGACGATTCTGCGCCTGCTGGCCGGCTTGCTGTTGCCCAACAGCGGCAAGCTCAGCCTCTATGGCATTCACCAGAACTACCTGCGTCTCGACCAGCGCACTCCTCCGGACGTGAGGCTGGTGTTTCAGAACCCAGCCCTACTGGGCTCCCTGACGGTTCGTGAAAACGTCGGCTTCCTGCTCTACCGCCATGGGCGCCTCGGTGAAAAGGTGATTCGCGAGCGGGTTAGCGCCGCCCTCAATGCCGTGGGGCTCTACGGAGTTGAGGAGCAACTTCCCGGCGAGCTCAGCGGTGGCATGCAGAAGCGGGTCAGCTTTGCGCGGGCCCTGATCAATGATCCGGGCAAGCAAGACGAACAGATGCCCCTGCTGCTGTTCGACGAACCCACCGCCGGCCTCGACCCCATGGCCTGCACCCGCATAGAAGACCTGATTGTGCGAACCACCCACGTGGCCCAGGCCACCTCAGTGATCGTGAGTCACGTCCACAGCACCATCGAGCGCTCCGCCCAACGGGTAGTTCTGCTCTACGACGGCAAGTTTCGCTGGAGTGGCACGGTTGATGCCTATCGCTCCAGCAGCGACCCCTATGTGGTGCAGTTCAGGAGCGGTAGTCTGCGCGGACCGATGCAGCCGGCGGAGCTCTGAATCCATGCGCCGCAGTATCCGCGAAGCGACCGTAGGTTTCTCCCTTCTGGCGGCCCTCGCCAGTGCGGTAGGGCTCTCCTTCTGGTTGCGGGGCATTTCCCTGAGCCGCCAGAACTGGATGGTGAAGGTCAGTTTTGCCGAAGCGGCAGGACTGGCCGAACGTTCACCTGTCACCTACCGGGGGGTGCTCGTCGGCAGCGTGCGCAAAGTAACGATCAATCCGGAGGCGGTGGTTGCCGAACTGGAAATCAACCACCCAGATCTGAAGCTGGCCCTGCCGGCCATAGCCCAGATCGGGGAAGCCTCCCTGCTGGGCGGCGAAGCGGAGGTTGCCCTGATCAGCGGCGGCAAGTCCCTGCCGCCGGGCTCGGCAAACCCCCGCTCCAAGAACTGCAACCCAAGCGTGGCCCTGTGCAATGGGGCCACAATTGAGGGGTCTACTGGGCCGAGCCTCACCAACGTGACCGCCCTGATGTACAAGATGTTGGTGGAAACAGACCAAATGAAGTTGCTGAACAAGGTGTCGACGGCGGCCAGCAGCTTCGAGCGCACCGCCAAAGACACCTCCGCCTTCATGAAGGATGGCCAGTCCCTGGCCAAGCAGCTGGAAACCTCGGTGCGGGCGGCCGAGCCCACGATCACCAACCTGAACAGCAGCTCGGCCCACCTGCGCCGCCTGCTCGCTGCCCTCGACAACCCCAAAACCCTCCAGGAGCTTCAGAGCACGGTCACCAACGCCGAGCAGCTCACCGCCAAGTGGAATGCGGTGGGTGGGGATGTGGCCAAGCTCACCGACGACCCGCGCTTCATGGACAGCATCCGCAGCGTGGCCGAGGGACTGGGCAAATTCTTCGACGAGCTCTATCCAGCCCAGACAAAAGCTGGGCCTACACCCCGCTGATCGCCTCCATGGCGATGGCGGCGATGGCCTGATCGCTGGCCTTGGGCAGCTGCACATACTTGCCCCCGGCGGCCTCGGCCAGCTCCTTGCCCATGCCGCTGCCGATGAACTTGCGCTCGGTGTCGATCACCAGCAACTTGAGGCCCAGGGCCCGGTAGCGGCTGGCCACCTGCTTGACCTCCTCCTTGAGGTCCACCGGCTCCTCGCCCTCGAGCTCCGGCTGGCCCAGGGAGCGGCCCAGGGGCACATTGCCGCGGCCATCGGTGATCGCAACCACCACCACCTGGCCGAGATCGCCAGTGGCCAGGGCGTTGGCCCCTACCCGGGCCGCCTGGGAGAGGCCATGGGCCAGGGGGGAGCCGCCGCCGCAGGGCATCGATTCGAGCCGCCGCCGCGCGGCGGTGATCGAGCGGGTGGGGGGGAGGAGCACCTCGGCCTGCTCGCCGCGGAAGGGAATCAAGGCAACCTCATCGCGGTTTTCATAGGCCTCGGTAAGCAGCCGAATCACCGCCCCCTTGGCGCTCTGCATGCGGTTGAGGGCCATCGAGCCGCTGGCATCCACCAGGAAGATCACCAGGGCACCGGCCTTGCGCTGCAGCTGCTTGGCCCGCAGGTCTCCGTCTTCGACAATCACCTTGCGATGGGGCTGGCGCTCACGGCGGGATTTCTGGTATGGCGCTGCGGCCCGCAAGGTGGCATCGACAGCAATGCGCTTCACCGGGCCGCGGGGCAGCATCGGCTTCACGTAGCGGCCGCGGGAGTCGCTGAAAACCAGCGAACGCTTGCCGCTGCCACCGGTCCTGGCCCGGGCCGCTGAGAACAGCAGCAGGTCGGGATCGATGGCAACGGCCTCTGGATCGAGCAGGAACTCCTCGGGCACCTGGGGCGGCGCCTGGTCCTCCGGGGTGTCGTCCGGCTCATCGTCCTGGTCGTCGTCGTCTGGCTCGTCGCTCTCCTGCTCGGTCTCGGGCGACTGCGGCTCTTCGGGCGGCTGCTCCCCCTGGGGTGGCGGGGGTGGCGGCGGCGGTGGCTCCAGGGGCTGGTCGGGATCGGGCGGGGGCAGCTGCAGGGCCCGAGGCGCGATCACCAGCCGCACCGCCACCTGCAGGTCGTCGGCCTCCACCTGATCTCTGCCGCTGAGGGCAGCGTGGGCCCGGGCCACCCGCACGGCATAGAGCTCGCTGCGATGGCCCTCCACGCCGCCGCGGGTGGCCTCGGTCACCAGGTAAGCGATCTGCTCCCGCGTGATTCGCACATCCGGCAACCACTGGCGCGCCAGCAGCAGCTGGGTGGCCAGGGCATCGGTTTCCTCCTGCCAGCGGGCCCGGAAGACCTCACTCGACTCGGCCTGGTCTAGGGCGCTGCGGGTGATCTCCACCCGCTGCTCCAGCTCCAGCACCTGATTGGCACTTAGACAGATCGCGAAGCGATCGAGCAGGTGGTCACGCACCGCCCCCTCTTCGGGGTTGAAGGTGGCGATCAGCAGGCAGCGGCAGGGATGGCTGAGGCTCAGGCCTTCACGCTCGATCCGGTTTTCGCCACTGCCCACCGCCGCCAGCAGCAGGTTGGTGATGTTGGCGTCGAGCAGGTTGAGCTCATCGATGTAGAGCACCCCCCGGTGGGCCTCGGCCAGCAGCCCCGGCTGAAACACCGGCGCACCCGCCGCCAGCGAGGCGGTCACATCCACCGAGCCCAGCAGCCGGTCTTCGCTGACGCCCAGGGGCACCTGCACGAACGGCGCGGGCACCACAGTGGTGGGCAGCAGGATGTTGGGGTCTGCGCCGCTGGGGTCGGCGCCGAGCTCGGTCAGCCGGGCGCAGGTGGCGGCATCCCAGTCGTCGGGGCGCTGGGGGTCGATGTTGGGGGTCTGGCCGCCGACATTGAGCACATCGATCGGTGGCAGCAGGGCATGCAGGCCGCGGGCCAGCACGGATTTGCCGGTGCCCCGGCCCCCGGCGATCACCACCCCGCCCAGGCCCGGATCCACCGCCGCCAGCAGCAGGGCCAGCTTCAAGGTGCCGTGGCCGGTGATCGCCGCTAGCGGGAAGGCCCGGGCGGCGGCGGCGGAGCGCATGCCAGAAGCCGAGGGGGTTCCTCCGTTGGGGGGCATGCTCAAAGGATTAATCCAGAGTTGAAAGTCTCGCTGACCGCGGAACGATCAGGACTGCTCCATCGCAACGGACCCGACGTACCCCTGAGGGAGGGCGAGCGCCCATTGACGGAACAGGGACGAATCCCCATGAGCAACCGGTGCGGCATGGAAACCAGTGCCGGCCATCTTCAACTGCGCCTCGAGATGGCACCAGGCTTGCAGGAATGCCAAGGGCTGACGCTGGCTTGGCAATGCATAAACGGCCTGGCAAACGTCGGCAGGAAGAACACGACACGAGATCGACTCCCAGTCAGCAGGGGCAGGGCTGGCCTCAACATCAACACCGACAGCGCACGTGGGGTGAACGGCAATCAGAACAAGATCACCGGAGTGACTGACGTTAAATTCCGGACCGCCTGGGCATGAAGGCTTGCCATGGGGGCCAGTAACAATGGATACCTCTGGTGGCTTCAATTCCAACAGAAGAGCAAGCAAAGTTCTGAGCAAACTGCGACCCAGCAAAAAAAGCTCTGCGTCGGAAGGACGCTTATAAGAAGAATAACGGCCTTCCTCATCCGCAGAGAGGTATGAAAAAAGTTGCGCAAGAACAACAGGGCTGCATCTTTCGCGGCGGTCGACGGCCAACACGAGCGGACATCCCTCGTCGATTAGCAAACGACGCGCAGAAAGTGGGGCAGGCTCACCAACACGCCAAGGGACCACTATCTGAACAGGGTCGAGCATCATGAGATCCCAAAATTCCCATCATGGTGAAGCCAACAACTCTGCCATTGGCGCCTCTCCCGGCCGAACACGCTCATGTTTTTCGCGCCATGCACCCGTCAACCTCAAAGGGCTCAGAGCCATCACAGGTCCCATCCTGCTGGCCAATCAGGATATTTTCTATTAGCAACGCAAGCTTGGGCTGAAAATCAGGGCGCAATACATCAAGATGCTCACCATAAAAAACAACAGTCTGCAGATCCCTTGTTGTGCAATGACGCCAAAGCCGTTTGTATCTTTGCGCCGTCAATGGTGTGGCCAAAAACGCAACCGTGATAGGCAGCGGAGCAGGCCTATAACTATTCCGCACAAGATCTACAAAAAAGTCGGTTTGCGGCCTTGTCATAGCGGGCATTGCCTTGGCAAGGCTTACCCCCGGCCTGGGGATGCGCAAGCCGATGTATGCCTCAATAGCCTGCTTCAGGGTACGCATTTTGTCCCATATAAATGTCTTCCGTTTCTCCAAAGTTGGCTCGCGAACTAGATTTCGCATATGCATCCTCAGACGAACCTGGCTCAACCTATCCAATAGGAGCCTTGCTCCCAATGAACGATTTATCCTGATATTAGGAACCGTGTCGATAATCACTAGAACCCCTATCCTCCGGCCTCGTCTAAGTAGCTCAGCGGCCAGTGCATGGGCGTACCAGCCGCCAACTGAATAACCCATCAGATTAATATCACCTTGCCGCCAAAAATCGACGATTAGATCAGCAAATGTGGATATAATAGTCTCAAAACTCTGGCATCCCATGCTGGCTGGATCGCCTATGACCCGCAGCCCGTAAACCGGTTGGTGTGGAGCCAGGAAACGCGCTCCTTCGTCAAAAAACAGAACACCGCCAAATCCAGGGACAATGACTAGTGGCGGACGACTACCTAACGGCTGAAGGGGGATCAAACAACAAAGATCATCCTGTTGCGGCTCTCCTTTCTCCTTACCCAATTGATCGACAAGGCCTGAAATCGTGGGGTTTTGGAACAGCTTTGCCAAGGCGATAGATATTCCGGTGGCCTTCTCCGCGCGGGAGACAAGGTTGGCCGCAGCCAGCGAATGCCCCCCGACGCCAAAGAAGTTATCCGTGATCCCAAACTCTTCGTGCCCCAACACCTCAGCCCAAATGGCGTGGAGCTGGCGCTCGAGATCAGTGGAGGGTGCAAGGCGCTGCTCCAGGTTTCCGGAGAAGGAAGGGGCAGGGAGCGCCTTGCGATCGAGCTTGCCGTTGGGGGTGAGGGGAAGGGCCTCCAGCTGCAGGAAGGCTGCCGGCACCATGTAATCGGGGAGGCTGCTCCGCAGTTGGGCCTCAAGCACAGCAGGCAGCGTGGCCTCGCCCGTACTTCCAGCAACCGCCACATAAGCGACAAGGCACTTCTCGCCCAGCCCATCCTTGCGGGCCAACACCACCGCCTCCTGAATGCCCTCGCAGGCCCGTAGCGCCGTCTCGATCTCGCCCAGCTCGATGCGAAAGCCGCGAATTTTGACCTGGAAGTCAGCTCGGCCGAGAAACTCCAGGTTTCCATCCGCCGACCAGCGCGCCTGATCACCTGTGCGATACATGCGAGCTCCTCCATCAGCAAAGAGGTCCTCGAAGGGATCAGCGACAAAGCACTCGCTCGTCAGGCCGGACAAACCGACATATCCCTGGGCCAGGCCAGTGCCGGCCAGATACAACTCACCCGGCACTCCTACGGGCGTGGGCTGCAGGCCAGCATCGAGCACGTAGGCGCGCATGCCCTCCATCGGTTTGCCAATGGGGACGGTGCCTTCCAGCCGCTTTGTGGACGGCAGCGGATGGAAGGTGGCAAAGGTGGTCGTTTCCGTGGGGCCATAAACGTGAACGATCTGGGCCCGCGGGCAGGCGATCCGGACGCGCTCCATGGCGAGGGGAGACACCGCCTCACCGCCGGTCCACACCTCGTCCACGCTCCCGAAGCAGGTGGGCTGCACCTCGGCCAGCAGATTGAACAAGGCCGTGGTGAGAAAGATCCCGCTGACGCTGTGCCTCTCGATCAAATCGACCAAGGATGAAACCTCCAGCCGAACCGGTGGTGCGACGACGACCTGGCCGCCATGCAACAGAGGGACCCAAATCTCATAGGTGGAGGCGTCGAAAGCATGGGGTGAATGAAACAACACCCGCTCATGCATGCCGTTCTGCCAGCAGCTGTCAGCGGTCAGGCTGACGATGTTGCTGTGGGTGACGGCAACCCCTTTGGGCACTCCGGTCGAACCCGAGGTGAACATCACATAGGCGAGTTGCTGTGAAAAAACCGGCAGGCATGGATCGTGCTCAGGCAATCCCTCGGCCTCGATGGCCTCCAGGGTCAAGACCAGCAAGGGCTCCGCTGCTATTGACTTAGCCGACTCGTCGATGAGGAGCAAGCGGACTCCCGCATCCGCCATGATCTGGACATGACGCGCGGAAGGTTGCTCGTTGTGCAGCGGCACATAGGCCGCCCCGGCCTTGAGGATGGCGAGGATTGCCACCACGAGAGCCGCCGAGCGCTCCATGAGCAGCGCCACACGGTCGTCCGGCCTGACGCCCTGGCCGATGAAGTGGTGCGCCAGCCGATTCGCTTTAGCGTTGAGTTCTTGGTAGGTGAGTAGCTGATCCTCAAAGATCAGGGCGATGGCATCAGGAGTGCGTTCAACCTGCTGTTCAAACAGCTGATGAACGCAGAGGTCGGGAACATCAATGGTGGGACCGTTTTGCCAGGATTCGATCAGCAGACGCTCTGGATCAGGGACTAAGCAGAGGGAATCGGCTCGAACATCAGGCGCCTGCACTGCAGAGGAGAGGAGCGTGAGCAGATGGGAGCAGAACCGCTCCATCCGATCAGATGAGAAGAGGTCGGTGGCATACGCGATCGAGCCATGTAGCCCGTGATCAGCGCTGCGGCGGAGATAAAAGGAGAGATCCAGCTTGGACGATTCGCTCTTGGAGGGAATCGCATCGACGGCCAGACCCTCGAGGTTGATCAGAGACGCCTCGGGCAGCTCGATCAGCTGCAGCATCACCTGCACCAGGGGGTTGCGGCTGGTGTCACGTGGCAGGTTTAGCGCCTCCACCATTTGCTCAAAGGGGAGCTCTTGGTGGTCGTAGGCCGCCAGAGAAGAGGCTTTGACCTGTTGGAGAAGCTCCCGGAAGCTCTGCCCAGGGGTAAAGAGAGTGCGGACCGGCAGCGTATTGATGAAGAAGCCGATCAGGGGTTCGAGATCGGGATGGTTACGACCCCAGATCGGAACACCTATCGCAAAATCCTCCTGGCGGCTGTAGCGATGCAGCAGCAGGGCGAGTAAGGCGAGCAGGCCCATCTGGAGCGTGGCGCCCTCAAGGCGGCAAAGCTGCTCAAAAGGAGCCAGGAGCTCAGGCGTGATCTGGAAGGAAACGCTGGCTCCCCGGTGGGATGGGGTGGCGGGCCTGGGATGGTCGCTGGGGAGCTCGAGTGGTTCGAGACCTGTGAGCTGGGGAATCCAGTAATCCTTGAGGGTCTGCAAGCGATCACCGCTGAGGCGTTGGCGCTGCCAGGCGGCGTAGTCGTGATACTTCACCTGCAGCGGCGCCAGCTCGGAGACTTGGCCGGAGCGGCGGGCGTTGTAGAGAGCGGTGAGATCCCCAACCAGCACTGAGCGCGACCAGCCATCGGAGGCGATGTGGTGGTGGTTGAGCAGCAACAGGTGGTGCTGGTGATCGACGGCCAGGAGCCGTGCGCGGAGCAGCTGGCCGGAGGCCAGATCAAACGGTGTGGTGCGCTCCTGCTCCAACCACTGCTCGATGACGGCATCTGGGTTGCGATCAGCGAGAGGCTCTGCATCCAGCGGGAAGGGAGCAGGGGGATGGATAAGTTGCACTACCTCGCTTCCCTGAAGACAGAAGGAGGTGCGCAGGGTGGGATGGCGCTCGATCAGATCGGCCAGGGCCAGACGAAGAGCCTTGAGGTCGAGGTTGCCGCTAAGCCGCCAGAGGGCTGGCAGGTGATAAGCCGTGAGATCCGGCTGCAGCTGATGGAGGAACCAGAGGCGGGATTGGGCGTAGGAAGCGGGGAAGGCCTGGCAGTGCTGGGGCCAGTCGCCTGGTAGGAATTCGGCGGAGGGGAAGGAGCCAGCTCCATCGGTGTTTTTGAGTTGCCGCAGCTTGGCAACCCGATCCGATAAGGATTTCTGCGTGCTCATGCTCCCCCTGCCCGTTCGAGATTGGCTTGCAGCACCTCGTTGCAGTGGGACAGCTGGCGGGGCGACGCCAGGGCGCCACTGAGATCAGCAGCAGCATCGCTGAGATCCTCGAGCGCCTGCTCGATGGCCCCCTGCGCGGCAAACAGGCATGGCGTGCTGTAGATCAGGCCCTGCACGCCATGGTAGGCAAGATCGGTCCTGCTGCAGGGCGGCACTTTGCCGCCGCCGATCACGTTGCTGAACACTGGACAGGCCACGGCAGCGCGAATCTGGGCTAACAGTTCGAGATCCTTGAGGCCA
Source organism: Cyanobium sp. BA20m-p-22 (assembly GCF_024346275.1). Taxonomy (NCBI): domain Bacteria; kingdom Bacillati; phylum Cyanobacteriota; class Cyanophyceae; order Synechococcales; family Prochlorococcaceae; genus Cyanobium; species Cyanobium sp. BA20m-p-22. Next base: position 2,937 of record NZ_JAGQCQ010000044.1, on the reverse strand, counting down.
TCCGCCAGCACCGCATCGCAGCCGGCCTGCTCGAAGGCCTGCACGCGAGTGACAATGTCTTCGGGATCTGAGGCATCGGTGCGGGCCACCACCACTAGAGAGCTGCGATCCGCCAACACTGCTTCCAGCTTGTTCAGATACTCAGGCAAAGGCAGCAGCTGCTTGCCATCTAGATGCCCGCAGCGACGCGGCCTAGCCTGATCTTCCAGCACAACGCCTGAAGCACCAGAGCGCTCCAGCGTGCGGGCCACATGACTGGCGACGGTGGCATCGCCGAAGCCATCGTCGATGTCCACCAGCAGATGGTGGTTGGGCAGCAATGCCCGCAGGCGGCTGGTGGTGGTGGTGAGATCGCCCCAGCCGATGAAGCCGATGTCTGGCAGCCCGAAGGCACTGGCGGCCAAGCCAAAGCCACTGAGGAACAGGGCCTCGAACCGATCCGCAGCCAAGGAGGCGCTGAACAGGTCGTAAATGCCAACGAAGGGCAGAATCTGTTGCTGATCGGCTGCCAGCTCGAGAGCTTGGCGTAGCCGTAAACCAGGACTTTGGTTAATCATCATGAGGTGACCTGCTCAGCTTCTGCTAAGGCCTGATCCAAGAGCTTGTCGAGCTGTTCGGCCAGGTTGCGCACGGTGGGATAGGCAAACAGCAGCGTGGGGCTGAGATCTAGGGCCAGCTGCTGCTCTAGGGCGATCACCGCACGCTGGCCGGAGAGGGAGTCGCCGCCCAGTTGAAAGAAGTTGGCATTGCGGCCTGGTGGTGATTGTTGGAGCATGGAGCCAAAGGTGTAAGCCACCAGTTCCTCCAGCTCTCCACTGGCAGGTTCCTCGGCTGGTTGCAACAGAGCTCCGAGCTTCTCTGCCAGGCCGATGCGCTGCAGCTTGCCCGTCGCGCCACGGGGCAGGTCTGGCAAGAGCACGATCCGTGAGGGCACCTCGTGGGGAGCCAGCAAAGCGAAGGCGTGCCTGCGGAGATCCTGTTCATCCGCCACGGCTCCTGGGCGCAGCACCACGGCCGCAGCCAGATCCTCATAAAGAGTGGGGTGGGGCACGGCAAAGGCCAACGCCTGCTCTACAGACGGATGTTGGAGTAATGCCTCATCCACGCGACGGGGGATCACCTTCTCGCCGCCGCGGTTAATCATTTCCTTGAGGCGGCCGGTGAGGGTAAGGCGGCCCTGGGCATCAAACAGACCCTCATCACCGGTGACAAACCAGCTTTCTCCGCTGGCATCCTCCACCCAGCCACTCTGCTCGGCGCCCTCGTAGCCAACGGTCACGCCTGGGCCGCGGATGGCGACTTCACCGAACTCGCCCGGTGGCAGCAGCTCACGGGAGGGCCCCAGAACCGCCACCTCTGGCCCAGCCGGCAAGCCAACGCTGCCGGGCAGGCGCCCATGGCCGCTGCCTGGCAAGCGGTTGCTGCAGATCTGATGGGCCGCCTCGGTCATCCCGTAGGCCTCGAGCACCGGCACCTGAAACACCGCTTCCAGCCGCTCAAGCACCGCTGGCGGCAACGGCGACGAGGAAGAGCGCAACAAGCGCAGCCGATGGGCAGGGGGCTGCTGACCGCTGCGATCCAGTTCGGCCAGCAGCCCCTGCAGCAGGGTGGGCACCGCTGAAAGCCAGGTGGGCTGGAGGCTGCCCAACAGATGCAGCAGGGTGACAGGTGCATTGCTGCGGCAGCAGATCACACTGCCGCCAGCGAGCAGGGGTGCCAGTAACGACGCCACGATTCCATGAATGTGGAACAGCGGCATCGCCGCCAGGCTGCGGTCTTCCGAACCCAGGGCTAAGACATCCGCAACGGCGAGAGCCGAGGCCAGAAGGTTGCCATGGCTCAGCGGCACCACCTTGGGCCGCGAGGTGGTGCCGGAGGTCTGCAGCAGCAGAGCCAGATCAACAGGGTCAGGGAGTAAGGAGAGCTCTCCCACAATCGGCGACATGCCAAGGGGATTGAGTGCCACCAGCGGCACCCCCAACGCAGAAGCAGCTTCAAGCAATGCGCCAGGGGGGTGGTCATCCACCAGCAGACGAGTAGCCCCAAGCCTTTGCAGGTCTGAATAGAAGATGTGGTAAGTCGCCGTTGGCGAAAGTGGAGCAATAGCACCCACCGCCATCCCTGCCAGCAAACTAGAGACCAAACCCAGGCCTGGCTCCATCAATATCGCCAACCGATCAGAATGACCAATTCCCTGCTGGAGCAAAAATGATGCAGCCGCTTTAACAACTCCAGCCAATTCCCCCCTTGAAAGAATCAAACCATCCTGATCAAAAAGAGCGGGTGATTCTGGGAACGCCAATTCCCGGTCAAGCCACCAGAGGCCCACGCACTTCTTCAAATTGCCGTCCGCCCCAAACGGCAATTTATTCCGAAACCGAGCAAGCCAAAGCCAATCATTCCTTAATTTACCTTGTTCAGTGGCAAGTAAACACTTTTACAGCGCAATCGCTGAGACATCAATCTTAGCCATTGCACTTGGCGCAAACCTGCCCAGTCCAGCAGGGCCGCCCCTTGCCACCCTGCTAGTAGTGCGGCCGCTGCTGGAGGAGCTGTTGAAAGCGCTCGTGGCAGCGCGGGGGGCATCGGTGTGCTGGTCGCCACTATTTCGCACAGCACCTGTGGGCGGTCCCGACGGCCAACCGAACTACCTCAATGCCGCCGTGCTGGCGAGAACGGCGGGGGCACCCACCCCCGCCGCGGCCATGGAGTTGCTGACGAGCCTGCAGGGGCTGGAACAACGCTTCGCGCGCCGGCGCCACGAGCACTGGGGCCCCCGCAGCCTCGACCTCGACCTGCTCTGGTGGGGGGATCTGGTCTGCGACGACGCGGCCCTGCAGCTGCCCCACCCCCGCCTGCTGGAGCGCTCCTTCGTGCTGGCGCCGCTGGCCGCCATCGACGCCGAGCTGGTGCCCCCCGGCCAACCGTCCGGGGGGC